>CAZYDY010000068.1:5054-8084 GCA_964646245.1 uncultured Sphaerobacteraceae bacterium | reverse complement strand
GGCGAGCGCATCACCGTGGATGGTCGCTACGTGAAGCTGACAGATGTCCAGCTCGATCCGCCACCGGCACAGGCTCCTCCGATTCTCCACGGCGTGGTACAGACGAAGTCGCTACAGCTTGCAGGGCGTGTGGCGGACGGTGTTTTGGTACCGGAAAGTGCAGGCCCGGACTATGTGCGTTGGGCGCGCGACATCGTTAATGCCGAACGAACCGAACCTGCTCATCTCGCGGTATACGCTCATTGCCTCATCAATGAAGAGGATCCAGATGCAGCGATCGACACCATGCGTCGCTACGTCGCAGGTGCCGTCGGTAATCACCTCATGCCGACTACCAGGCCGCTTTCCTATGCTGACGAACTCCAGGACTTGATCGATAAAGGTGGTCCGGATTCGTTGTACGCATCCATGCCAGACCAATGGGTGAAGGACCTTGCCATCTCGGGAACCGTGGAGCGCGGGCGCGAGAGCATTGGCCAGTGGGTGGATGCCGGAGCTCAAAGCGTCATCCTGGTACCAATTGACCACGGTGAGGATTGGGATAACTGGATCACCTCCTCGGCGAAGCTTTTGGAGCAGTAGTCCGCAATTCTGGAGGTGCCATCGTGCAGATGGTGCCTCCAGATGGCACACTACAGGCTGCGCAAACGCGGTCAACGAGGATCGGCGCACATATCCATTCGACCGTAGCCCGGGATCTCGTTGCTGATGCGTTCACAATCCGATACTGCTGAATCTCAAACCACACACTTGCCGGTTTCGGCGGCGGACATTGACGCCGCCGCCGAGCGGCTTGAAGGCATTGCCAACCGCACGCCGTTGCAAATGTCGCATCGCCTCTCGGCGGAGACCGGCGCCAACATTCTCCTCAAGCGAGAAGACTTGCAGCCTGTGCGTTCCTACAAGATTCGTGGTGCCTATAACCTGATCTCACAACTCACGCCTGAACAGCGCCAGAATGGCGTTATATGTGCTTCTGCTGGTAACCACGGCCAGGGCGTTGCCCATGCCTGCGCGAGTTTGGGTGTGCAGGCCATGATTTTTGTACCAACCACGACGCCACGTCAAAAACGGGAACGCATGCTTTCGCTCGGCGGTGAGTACGTCAAGCTCATGGTGACCGGCGATACATACGATGATTCTTCGCGTTCTGCGCGGGAAGCTGCAGACCAGTTCGGCATGGTGATGGTGCCGGCCTTCGATGATCCACGCACGATTGCCGGCCAGGGAACCGTTGCGCGAGAGATCGTTGATCAGCTGGGCGAAGCACCGGATGTCGTTATCGTGCCGGTTGGTGGTGGCGGAATGATCTCCGGAGTGACCACCTGGCTCGCGGAACATTGCCCCGGTACGAAGGTCATTGGGGTAGAGCCGGAGGGCGCTCGCTGCCTCCAGGCTGCGTTGGAAGCTGGCGGTCCGGTTGAACTGGAATCCATCGATACGTTTGTTGATGGTGCAGCCGTGCGAAAGGTGGGGGAGGCTCCGTACTCCATCATGTCCACGCTTTCGGCAGAGCTTTATTCCGTCGCGGAAGGTCGTGTTTGCAGCGAGATGCTTCAGCTGTATCAGGTTGATGGCATTATCGCGGAACCGGCGGGAGCGCTCGCTACATCGGTTCTCGGGCAATGGAATCCGGAGCCCGGCCAGACGGTGGTGGCGATTCTCTCCGGTGGTAATAATGATGTTTCCCGTTACGCAGAGGTTATTGAGCGTGCTCTGATCTACGAGGGACGCAAGCACTACTTCCTCGTGAACTTCCCGCAGGAGCCCGGTGCACTTCGCCGCTTCCTGGAGGAAATCCTCGGCCCGGGAGATGACATCACTCACTTCGAATACGTGAAGAAGAACAACCGTGAACTCGGCCCGGCGCTTGTGGGACTTGAACTCTCCAGCAAGGATGATTTCACGCAACTCATGGAGCGTATTGCTGAATCCAATATCGATATCGAGATGATAGATCCCCAGAGCCCGACATTCCGGTATCTCATTTCCTAGCTTGCTCTCGCTCCCGACAGGTGCTCGGCGTGGGGAATCTGGGCAAAGAGGTTGAGTTGGAGTGACTGGATGAATGCACGGACCAGTTCGGTTGGCCCGTGCATCCGGATGATGTTGAGCTTCATTGCCTGTACCAGGTCTGCTCGACCCATCCAAACATCGTGGAATGTAAGTGTGTCCGCCTCAATGGTGAGATCGTTCTCGAAACCCGGTGGATCGGAGCAAACCGATACATCGGTGCCTTCAATAACCAGCCAGTACCTCTTCCGGGAAAGCCCGTAGAACTCGATCTCCACCACAAGACGGCGAACGGAGATCGATGAGAGATCGATACGACGATGGATATCCCACATCAGGAGGTCGGTATCAATGTCCTCGGTCCGTGTGCCGGAGTTGAGCCATCGCTGGCCCCATTCTCCAATTCCTATGACCAGGGGTTTGAGTTCCATCCCTCGAGTCGTAAGAAAGTAGCCGGGAGCAGATTCAGCTTCGCTTCGGTTAGTTACAATTCCGCACTCTACCAGGGTTCGAAGCCGTTTGGACAACATGGCCCGTGATATTCCCGGAAGCCCTCGCTCCAACTCATTGAAGCGACTGGAGCCGCACATCAACTCCCGAAGGATTAGCAGCGTCCATCGCTCGGAGAGTACGGAAGCGGCTTTGGCAATGGGGCAAAACTTTCCATAGTTGTTCATCAAGTTCGTCCTTCAAATGCCGTCGATCGTATGGAAATGGTTCAGAAACTGAACTAGCCAGCGATCTGTGTCCACATAATACTGCATGAGTGGGCTCCAATTGGACGACCCGAGATGCATGCAAGGAGCACGATATGAGCGGAACGACGACAGCCAGGCCAGACTACGATGCAATCAAAACACGACAACGGGCAATGTGGGGTAGTGGGGATTACTCCAGTATTGCCACCATCATTTATTTCATGAGTGAACGCATGATTGAAGATATGGACATCCGCGCCGGCCAAACCGTTCTGGATGTTGCAACCGGATCAGGGAATGCAGCATTGGCCGCCGCACG
>CAZYDY010000068.1:0-4954 GCA_964646245.1 uncultured Sphaerobacteraceae bacterium | reverse complement strand
AACTGGACTCCTGAAGGGTTTGTTGGTGCCATGCTGAAGACTGTCGGAAAATATGTGTCGCCACCGCCTGGCCTAAGTCCTCCTGTTCGATGGGGAACAGAAGAAGGTATGGAAGAGCTGATGGGAGAGCGATGTGAGCTGCAAATGACACGCCACAACCAGGTGTTCAGATTCGAGACCCCGGCCGACTTCGCCAATCTCTTCATTGATACGTATGGGCCGACCGAGCGGGCTCACGCGTCTCTTGACGATGTCGGCAAGAAATCGTTCCGCGATGCGTTGATGGAACTGGCTGATACCTGGAATACCGCCAAAGATGGGAGCATTCGGATTCCTTCCGAGTATTTGGAAACAACCGCTACCCGACGCTAACGAGCGGCCTGCAGCCCTTTCCTGAAACACCAAACCGAAGTAGCCTGATTTGGATAGCGAGCGCCATTCCTCTTTCCGGGGGGTGGCGCCAATCTGACAGGCGTATTGGCGATGACAGCATCCGTCTCGGTGATTCGAGAAACAAGTTCAGTCAATCCACGTGCCACATTGGCCGCAGCGTTGCTGTCGTTTGCCCTCATCACGCTCGATACATTTATGGTGAATGTCGCACTCCCGCACATCCGCGACGATCTGGACTCCGGAGCCGGAGGCATGCTGTGGGTCATCAACGGTTACACCATCATGTTCGCCGCGCTCATGTTGCCTGCCGGCGTGCTGGCTGATCGATTGGGTGCCAGCCGGGCGTTCAAATATGGATTGACAGGATTCCTTGGTGCTGCTTTCGTTTGTACGTTGGCGCCAAATATAGGGGTTCTGATTGCGGGTAGATTCTTGCTGGGTTCAAGCGCCGCAATGATGTTGCCGTCCTCGATGGCCATGCTGCGAGATGCCTACCCGGAGCAGAAGGAGCGGGCTCGAGCAATCGCAATCTGGGCCATGGGTGGTGCAGGTGCCTCGGCGAGTGGACCGATCTTCGCTGGCCTGATCCTCGAATCTGGCTGGCGAATGATTTTCATGCTGTACCTGCCCATTAGCCTGGCGATTCTCTGGCTGTTGCGTCTGGCACCGGCGTCTCGTCCGACGCGATCCGCATTTCATTTGCCGAGTCAGATCGCAGTCTGCCTCGGTATGCTGGCGTTTGTTTTCGGTCTTATTCGAGGCGGAACGAACGGATTCACCGATCCGCTCTCGCTGGTTGCCTTCGCTGTGGCGGTGGTCGCTTTCTTTGTGTTCTCACGCATGCAATCCACCGTGCCATCGCCGCTCATCCCCCAGGAGATATTGCGTTCCCGCTCGGCACTGGCTTCGATAGCTGTAGGTATGGCCTTCGTGATTTCCTTCTATGGCCTCATTTTTCTCCTGAGTTTGTTCTTGCAAGATGTACGGGGCCGAAGTGCGCTGGAAACCGGGGTTGTCTTCTTGCCCATGGCAGTTGTATCGATAGGTGTTAATGCCATAGCGGCGAGAGCCGCCGAGCGATTCGGATTGCGGCGGGTGATCATCTTTGGGATGGGCCTCGTGATGATCGGCCTCGCGTTTGTGGCGATATTTGCGCCTTCGGTTTCCACATATCAGCTGGCAGTCGTCGCGATTCCGTTGGGATTAGGTGGTGCGTTGGCCATGCCCGTTGCAACGGCCTGGCTGGTCAATAGCGTTCCGGACGATCTGGTCGGTACCGCCAGTGGACTGTTGAACACATGTCGTCAGGCCTGTGCCGCTATGGCGATTGCGATCTTTGGAGTGCTTGTGACGCAAAGTCGGAGCTTTGAGTTCGGCATGCGCATCAGCCTCATGATTGGAATTCTTGCCCTGATCGCCGCTGTAACGGCCGTTATTTGGTCGCACAAGGACAAGCAGCCAACCTATCAACGAACCGTGTAACGAGAGCCCAGGCACGAAAGAGGGAGCATTGAATGCAGGATCTGCCTCGACATTTCACCATTCGCGAATCCAGCCATCGAATTATCAATCCGCTCAGCGCTGAGAAGCTACGGACGCTGGGCGAATCCCTTTTTATCCGTGGAGGATCGACGATGCTCGATCTCGCCAGCGGTAAGGGCGAGATGCTTTGTACCTGGGCGAGGGATCACAAGATTCGTGGAGTAGGGGTAGACATTTCATCCGTATTCACTGCCAAGGCCCGTGCCCGGTCGGTTGAACTTGGTGTGAGTGATCGCGTCAGGTTCGTTCATGCGGATGCAAGTGATTTTGTTGCTCCTCAACCGGTGGATATCGCGGCCTGCCTGGGTGCAACGTGGATTGGTGGTGGCGTTACCGGCACGATCGATCTGTTGCAGAAGAGCCTGAAGCCCGAGGGCATCATGCTCATTGGTCATCCATTCTGGCGCGCGGCTCCTCCGTCGCAGGAGGCTGTTGAGGCTTGTGGGGCAGATGAGGAGACCGATTGGCTTAGTCTCGATGGTCTTATTGATCAGATGCTCTCACACGGCTACGACGTGATTGAGATGACGCTTGCCGACCCGGATAGTTGGGATCGGTATGTGGCCGCGCAGTGGCGTAACCTTCGGGAATTTATAGACAAGAATCCGGACGACCCACTTACTCCCGGGTTTCGCGAGGAACTTCGTACGGCGCCAATCCTGCATGCCAAATATCAGCGTGAGTACTTGGGGTGGGGTGTGTTTGCGTTGAAAAGGCGCTAGAGCAATCCTTCTATGCGATCAGCAACAGAATCCGGTAGCGTAGCTGAGGTATCGATTACCACATCAGCGCTAGCGAGAAGCATCGGCTCGAAGTCCTGCTTGTCTCGTGTGATTTGATTCTGCTCCTCTAAGGAACTTCCAAAGGGATTACCAGATCGATTTCTTACCCGGTCGAGCATCACATCGATCGGTGCAGTAAAGAGCACAACGTGGTCGAAGCGATCGTAGAACCGTCCCTGGTTGGGACGGCAGCCATCGACGATCACATGTGTCGATGCGTGGTTGTCGAGTACCCGGGAGATGCGTTGTTCATTCCAGATCCAGGTGTGGTCCGGGGTGCTCCAGTCACCGTCCTCCGGTACACACCATCCGGGTTCATCGGTTTCAACCACGGCATAGCCGCGTTGGTGCAGGATGGACATCACCGTCGATTTGCCGGTTCCGGACATACCGGTAATCAGGACCAATGTCATGTCGCTCAGCTTGCCTCCGCAAGTGAAACTGAGGCCCGCGTTTGTTCAATGTCGCGTTTCGGTGGCAAGCCGAATTGTCGCTTGTAATCGCGATTGAAGTGCGAAGCGTCGGTATAGCCGACGGCAAATCCCGCTTCGGCGGCATCCATGCGCTCAGACAGAAGAAGGTGACGCGCCTCTCGCAAGCGCAATTGTTTCTGGTATTGCAGTGGTGTCATTCCTGTAACGCGCTTGAAGTGCTCGTGAAAGCTGGAGACGCTCATACCGGCACCGCGGGCGATATCTGCCATGCGTAACGGCTCGTTGAAATCTCTGCGCATGTGCTCGATTGCCATTTTTATCTGGTTCGACACCGAGCTCATTCCAGCGATTTGCAGCATGCGACCTGCGTGATCTGACATGAGAAGCCGAAAGACTATCTCTCGCTTAATCATTGGCGCCAGGTATTCTGCTTCTTCCGGTTTATTGATTGATTGCATGAGTCGCACGGTGGCGTCGAGCAATCCCACTTCCATCGGCTTCACCTTGTGCGCGCAGAGGTCGGTACCTCCGCGCAGGGTTTCCGGTGAGGAGGCCATCAGTACCGAGCGCACCAGGCCCGGGGTGAGATCCAGCGTCATGCTGAGGTATGGACGGTCGGGTGATGCCTCTACTACCCGACTCACCATCGGCATCTCGATAGACGTAATAAGCGTGTCCTCGGGGCCGTATACGTAGCTGAGGTCCCCGAACTCCACGTGTTTTGCTCCCTGCGCTATTGCGCAGTAGCTCACACTGGATTCGCCGTGGAACATGGGAGTAGGAGCAGATCTTCGGAATACCCTCACATCATCGGACACCACGAAGTCACCGTCTTCGGGAGCCAGGGCTGCAAGAGCATCTTTGAGTTCCTCCTGCAGTAGTTGTGTTCGTGCTGTTGCATCCATTGGTCCAACCTCATTCCGAAATTGCGGAATAATGTCCAATCTGTCCAGAGAAATATTCAACCAGTTTTGCCGACTCAGTGGATACCATCGTATCAGATGTAGATCGAGGTTGATCTATATCAGGACCGGTCCGGAGTTACAGGCAATCGTGATCCTGAAAGGAGGGCACATGAGCCATCGAGGCTTCCTGAGAAGCACCTCTATGCAGCCACACACGAGTCGCAGCACTCGTACTGTTTGAAAGCACAAAACATGATGCAACACTTCATATTCGCCAGCCTGGCCAGTCAGGAGATGGCACGGGAAATTCGCAAAAATCAGTTTCCAGAGGCGGATCCGGACGAACTCTGGAAAGAAGAGATGTGGGATTCACTTGATTCTGCACCTTCCTTTAGGAAGATCATCCAACGAATTGCGTCCCTGTTCCGGCGTCGCAGGGCAATAAAGCAACACGACATGCACAACTCAGCAAAGGCTCAGGCACAATCCACGCAATGTGCACCGCAGGGATAGCCTCGGGAGTCCGGGAAGGGAGGTGGGCACCAGCTCACCTCCTTCTTTTTTGCTGCGAAATTGCAGGCTTCATTAGCAACCAAACAGGCCGTTAACGTATACTTGGGAGCGATGGTATGGGCAGAGTGTTTCGGTGCCCGGTTATTCCTTGACACCGGAACGGTTCTCTCCCTATACTCTGTTGCGGCCATGGTGATGGCTCACTTGCCGGCGTAGCTCAACGGCAGAGCAGCTGTTTTGTAAACAGCAGGTTGCGGGTTCGAATCCCATCGCCGGCTCCAGTCCTCTTCTCTACGGAAGGGGCATTCATTTTTGGGTAGGTGCCTGAGCGGTTAAAAGGGCCTGGCTGTAAACCAGGTGCGAGAGCTACGGGGGTTCGAATCCC
>CAZYDY010000067.1:0-8139 GCA_964646245.1 uncultured Sphaerobacteraceae bacterium | reverse complement strand
CTTACCGATGACCAGGTGCTGGAACAAATGCGCATGTATATCGCTGCCGTGCGTATCAGTCACGATTATGGTTGCGATGCCATTGGTATCCAGTACCAGCAGGGGTTGAAGGATCTTACCCCTGCATCGGACCTGGTTGAAGGTCTACTCAACAACGTTGACAGGCCGCCGGTGATGCACGCGGAGACGGGTGAGGAGCTCTATGCTGGCGAGGCGATTCCCCACTTCAATGAAGTCGATGAAGGCGCCGCTATCGATGCGCTGATGACCAACCGCATTTGGAAGGCGCTTGACCTCGATCCTGAGACGACCTTGCACGATGTGCGGTGGGGCGAGCATGTGACCGGAACCGATCGCACCGGTCGGGAGCTGGATGATTTCATCTGGCTGTTCATGATCTCTGGTGCTGCGCCGGCGAACCATTTCGAGAATGGCTACAAGAGTGCCCGGGTCGAACGGCAGCCGGCGATGTTCTTCAAGAAGGGTGGCGGCACGCTGAAAGGCGAAAGCAAGCCGGGTGAGATCGTCTGGAGTCGCATCTTTGTTGAAGGCGATGCCCTTCACATGGATATCGGCCGCGGTGCTGCAGTAGCGCTACCGGAGGATCAGGTGCAGATGCGCTGGGATACGACTGATCCCACGTGGCCGCAAATGAACGCCATGCTCTACGGGGTGGATCGTGACCAGCTCATGTCCCGACATCGCGCCAATCATATCCAGGTTGCGTACGCACCGGATGCAGATTCGGCGAATACCGCCCTGGCAGCAAAGATCGCGATGGCCCAGGAGATGGGAATCACCGTGCACATCTGTGGAACTGACAACGGACTCACCTGACGGAGACGAACAATGAGTGGCCAGTACCTCCTCGGCATTGATGTCGGCACATACAGCACCAAAGGCGTGCTCACTACTCCGGAAGGTGTCGTGCTTCACCAACATGTGGTGGAGCACGATGTGAGTTTCCCGAAACCGGGCTGGGTGGAGCAGGATGCAGACGCCATTTGGTGGGCCGATACGGTAGCAGTTTGTCACTCCGTGCGGGATGCCGGGTTTGATATGAGTAACATCGGGGCCATGGCGGTGAGTGCCATAGGACCCTGCATGCTACCGGTGGATGAGGATGGGAAGCCGCTCCGCCCGGGAGTGCTATACGGTATCGACACACGTGCCCACGAGGAGATCGAGTGGCTCAACAACGAGTTCGGCGAAGAGGCGATGTTCGAGCTCGGCGGGATGGCGCTCACGAGCCAGGCGATGGGGCCGAAGATACTTTGGCTCAAGCGGAACGAGCCGGACATCTACGAGCGTACCCACAAAATCCTCACTGCCAGCGGCTATCTTGTTTACAAGCTCACTGGTGAATACGTGATCGATCGACACACCGGGGCGCATTACAACCCGCTGGTTGATATCACCACGATTGATTGGGATGAGCGCTTCGCAGAACCGATCATCGATCTGGAGAAGTTGCCACGTATGTTGTGGAGCACTGAGATCGCAGGTCATATCACAGAGAAGGCCGCTGCCGAAACAGGACTTCCCGCCGGGATTCCAGTGTCTGCCGGTACGGTGGATGCCGCAGCCGAAGCCGTGAGTGTGGGCGCGGTGCAGCCCGGTGACCTGATGGTGATGTATGGCACCACCATGTTCTTCATCCTGGTTACAGAAGAAGTTGTGCCGGATCCTCGTGTCTGGAGCACAGGGTATGTATTTCCGGAAACCCGCAATATCGCTGGCGGCATGGCGACTACGGGTGCCCTCACGCGCTGGTTCCGGGACCAGCTGGGTCAACCAGAGATGGCCGCAGAAGCCGCTGGTGGACCCAACGCCTACGCCGCGCTCGCGGACATGGCTGCGAAGGTTCCTCCAGGAGCACACGGTCTTGTGTGCCTGCCGTATTTCTCGGGAGAACGCACACCGATACATGATCCGGATGCACGCGGTGTCTTCGCAGGGCTCACCTTAAGCCACACGCGAGGACATATGTACCGTGCAGTGCTGGAAGGAACGGCGTACGGAGTGCGTCACAATATTGAAACGCTTCGTGATATCGGTGCTTCGCCCAAACGCATCGTCGCAGTAGGGGGTGGAGCGCAAAATATGACCTGGTTGCAAATAGTTTCCGATGTAGCGGGCGTACCTCAGGTTGTTCCACAACAGACGATAGGTGCTGCCTATGGTGATGCGTTCCTGGCCGGGTTGAGCTCAGGGATCATCAGCGATGTTTCCGTACTTACAGAAAGCTGGATCCAGGCAAAAACGGTGATTCAACCGAATCCTGAGCATGACCAGGTGTACTCAGAGACGTACGCGGTTTACAGGAATCTCTATACGAACGCCATGGGTGAGTTGCATGAACTCGCTCGTCTTGGCGCTGCCTTGAGTCCGGAAGAATAACGACGGATCTCGAGTGGAACCAGGACTACGCCTGCCAAACCCCTTCACGGATGTCATCGATCCAGACTGGTTCCTCGTACCAAAGTTGTGGCGTTGAGATCTCACGCTTGCGCACCGTCACTTCGAGAATGGTGCTGGATTCAGCGTCCTGAGTGGCTTCTTCCCGGGCCATACACTCATCGGTGTACCCACAGATTTCCAGAAGCTGTATGAGTCGTTCGAGATCAGCGGGATCAGGAAGCCAATATTGGACAGTGTCCTTTTTAGCCTTGGGGCGCATAGCGACCATGGGGTATCTCTCCTCGTGCGTGTTGCACAAACATACCAACGCTCGGTTAAAGCAGTTGGCGGCATTACGTTTTCCCCCAGTGCGCTAAAGAATAGCAGAAAGGAAATGGAATTGCATTAACTCCCCTGTGCCAATTTGGCACGAGTGGCGTGTCATTCATAATAGCGCTCACTTGTATTGCAAGCACAAGTATCAGAACTACAAATATGGCTTGAAAGCCAGCAGGGGCAGATATCAATCCATACGCGAGAATCCTGATGGAGCCTCGTTGATCGCATTTGACTATGCCTCGGTAAAACGTGAAGCGTCCCTCACCATCTCCAAGGCGGAGATTGGAATCCCAGATTCAGAGGGCGCTACGCCCGGGGTTAGCTCTGTGGTGTTGCGTTCACACGGATCGGACCCACGAAGTTGCCGGGCTCATGAGTGGGAGCAGGAGTGATTTGTGGTCGCTCCGATTCGGCGGGCGTCGGAGTTGGTGCCGGTGTTTGTGTCGGTATCGGTGTGGGTGTGTGGAACAACGTTTCATCCAGCGAGGTGGTGCGATCGTACTTGATCTCTACCTTCTGGTTCTCTGTGATGTCGTTGTACACCTGAATTGTACCGATCAGCTGGTAGAGCCGATCCTGCTGGGTGATGCCCTGTGGCAGGTTGGCGCACTGGCCGTCGTTATAGCTGAGTCGTACCAGTACCGGGCCCCAGGTTTCTGCAGATGGTGGCTCGGCCTCGTCGTCATAGGCGATGGTGACACCGCGAATGCGACCTTCCAGGACGGCTTCCTGAGCGGAATCGACGGAGATAGTTGAGCATATCGGTTGATCGGGGATGCTGCGATCGGACGACAGGTAAACGACGAACAGGAGAATCACCAGGGCCGCAACGCCTCCAAAGAGGATGACGTATACGGAGAGGGGGCGGCCTTCTTCGTTGTCGCTACCGCCACCTATGCGGCGGCGGAAACGCGATGTTCGGGCCTCTGGCTCGCTGGAAGATTCGTCAATTATTGGTTCGTTCTTCTCGTCCGCCACCCGTAAGCCCCTCGCGATTCAGTTCAGTTCGTTACCTCTATGAGTGTACCGAGTTCAACCCCGTCGCGTCATTTGCGCCGGAGGCGATTCCCGAAACGTTGCCACAATACCCCGAGCATGAGCAGGACTCCTGCCACCGTGAAGGGGATACGTAGTGGTTCGGGAACGCTTGGTATCTCACCGGTGATTGTGGCGTTTATCATGATCACCGCAACCACGGCGCAGAACACGAGCAGTAATATGCCGGTAAGGTTCTCGCGTTCAAACATGGGCTAAATCGCCAGGATCTGGTTGGCGATATACACCGCGTTTTCGGTGGAATCGAACCCTACTGGCCCGAATATGGCGATCCGGTAGACCAGCTGATCTTTCACCAAATAGATCGTTACGGCGTCGGTGCCGTTTGCTTCATCGGTAAAGGTCAGCATCGCTGATCCATCACCCATTGGATCCATTGGTACGGAAGTCCAACCAAAGCCCTGCAAAATGGTGTCGAACTCTGGCAGCATCGCCTGGGCCGACGCCTCATCCTGGAAGGCGTGAACGCTGACGACAACTGATGTGCTTCCTGTGGTGGCCGGGTCTACTGATTCGTAGGTCCTTGCCATTCCGGCTTGCCAGCCATTGCTGGAAAGAAGCTGTTCGATTTCGGGGCCGCCGCCGAGTGCTTCGGTGACGCCGGCGAGTTCCTGTGGAGTGTCGCCAACTTCCTGGAATGGCCCCGGCATGGCTTCAACAACCGGAAGTTCTGCCCGGATGTTATTGCCGTCATACACGATTGCTTCCGGGGTTGGTGTGGGAGGCGGCTGTGTCGGAGGCTGCGTGGCGTCCTCCTCGGGTGGTGGAGTTCCAGCGGCTTCATCCCCGCCGTCTCCATCGGTGTTTGCTTCGCTGGTTGCGGTGGATGTGAGTTCGGCGACCCGGCTGTTGTCATCATCTGGAGAGACGCTGTCGTCATCTTCTCGCAGTGCCATCCATCCAGCGACGATGAGTGCGCCGATTGCGACGACTACCAGTGCGCCGATGATTCCGGCGATGACCTGGCGTTTTCGTCGTTGACCCGGCGGCTGCAGATCCAGCGGGCTGTAGTCGTATTCCATACGCGGTGGCGACACAAACGCTGCAGGATCCTGGCCCGGCTGGCCCTGTTGGGGTGCCTGCTGCGACGGATCGGGGCCGATGGGTGGTGCCTGCTGATTGCCGCCGTTGGGTGGTGTGCCCGGTGGCGGGGTTTGTGGGCGTGGTCGTTGCGGTCTTGGCTCCATAGGGAGCGGATCCTTTCAGTTACCGAGATTAAGGGCGTTTTGTAACGCCTGTCCGTTCATTATCGCACGGAGCTGGAACTTCGGTCATCTAGTGTGACTTGAGGTCCCAAACAGCGCAAAGTATGCCAGTTCTGCCGCGATGATGTGTGTCAAATCTGGTAACCTGCCTTGTGGCGGTGAATTGGCTTCGTTCAAGACTCGACACGAAGTAGTGTTCCTGCCTGGTTTCTGATGGCCCCTAAGTGAGCGAAAAAATGACATTTTCCATTTGGCTGTTTATTGCGATTGTAATAGTGCTGCTCGGCGTGCTTTCCCTGGCGATTCGTTTCTCCATTCGTTGGTTCTGGGCCGCTATTTTGATTGTGTTCGGGGCTCTTTCGGTTACCTCGGTCTTTAACGATAACGATCTACTGTGGGGATTGGAGACATTCCCGGTAAACACCGATTCTCCCACCGGTATGAGCCTGATGTTCACGATTGCCTATGTGAGTATGTTGGGCTCTGTGGGGATCATGTGGTTTCGCGCGTTCATTGTGCGTGAAATTGATGCCCGTTCGAAGAAGATTGCCATTTCTCTTTCGCTCATCACGTTTATTGCTCACGTTATCCTGGTTGGATACCTGAGCCTGTGGGATATCCGCGCTGCCGGAAATACTGATGCGACCTTGTTTAGCGCGGAAACGTGGCAGGTTGATCCACAATCGAGCTCCGTGCGTGCCGTAACCTGCCTGGTGCTCGGACTCCCCCTTCAGCACTGGTACGCTCGCAAAGATCCGAACGTGGAGCGCAACCGGTGGTTCGTTCTTGTGGGCGGCCTTATTGGCCTCGGATCACTCACGGTTGTGGGTCACACGGCATACCAGCCCCCGACATGGTTGTCGCACGGGATGGATTTCCTTCACGGCGTGGGTGCAGCGCTCTGGTTCGGCGGGTTGATTGGCCTGGCGTTGTTCCTGCAGCATGCACTTCGAAACCGGGACGATGCAGTTGAAGCGGGACGTGTGCTCACCGAATTCAGTACGTGGGCGTTGTACAGCGTGATTATGCTGGCGTTTTCTGGCGTCATCATCGCGGTGATGGTCAAAGATGATGTTCTGAATCCTACAGAGTCGTCCTTCGCCAGCAGCCTCTCACTGAAATTGCTGGTTGCTGTGATTCCGATTGGTCTTGCTGCGTACAATCGCTTCAGGCTTATGCCCCAATTGCGGGAAGACCCAGAGTCTCCTGAAGCGTGGTCACTCTTGCGCAAATCGACGATTGTGGAGATCGTTGCCTTGTTGGTCATCCTGGTAATCACCGGGAATCTCGTCCTTGCCAGCCCGGTTACTTCATAGGAGCACCATGGATCAGAAACGTACTTTCACCGATTCCGCTTTTGCGCGCATCCTGCCAGCCGCGTGGGTGATGGCCACGATTTGGTGGCTGAGTGATCGGCAGACGCTGCCAAAGCCGCCGGGATTGACCTCTGAAATCTGGAGTTACGCTGGCCATATCGGAATGTTTGGATTGCTCGGGCTTACGATTTGGTGGGCGCTCGGGATGAATTCCCGATTGTTCGATCGTGAGCGAGCCTGGTATGCCATCGGTATCGCGACTGCCTACGGTGTGCTGGATGAGTTTCACCAGAGCTTTGTTCCTGGCAGGGATACGAGTGCGCTGGATGTGCTTGCCGATTTCGTTGGTGCGGCGTTGGCGGTGCTGATTATACCGAGATTGCATCGGCGCTTTTTCGGGTAGCGCCAAGTGAATGAGAAGCGAGAAAAACGTGATCGAAAGCGTATAGGCGAATGAGTAACGCGTCATAGAAAGTTACCTCCTATAGACTATACGCATCGGGGACACCGTTCGAACGGCAGAATCCTGCCCGATATGACACAAATCGAGAGAAATGGCTATGACCACCCGGAATTTTCCGGGTGGCTTTTCTTTTGCTGAAGCCCAGAAAAGACACGCTCTGTACACTTGAGAGTAAAGAGGAGTACCTGACAATGAGCTATACCGTTTTTAAAGAACCTGATTCGCTGGTACCAGCCTACCTCTGGTTGCCGTTGCGAGAAGTGGAAGATTCCGCGCTCGACCAGATACGTAATTCGATTAAGCATCCCGATATCTCCCGCCACTTGCACGTTGCGGTGATGCCGGATTGCCACGTGGGTTTTGGCGTCACTATCGGATCCGTTGTGCCGACCACCAATACCGTGATTCCGAATGCCGTTGGCGTTGATATCGGTTGCGGCATGTGTGCGGTAAATACCGGCGTGCGGCTTTCTGATGAGATGGATCGAGAGTTTTGGCGGGACTGGAGCGGCAGGGTTATGCGGGCGGTTCCAACCGGATTCTCCGCACACAAGCAACCGCAGAACCTGGGCGAACTCGATCGCGCGCTGAAAGTGCGGAGTTTGCAATCGCTGGTGCATACCAAGGCGGCACATCAGCTTGGGACACTGGGCGGTGGCAACCATTTCATGGAAGCGCAGATCGATGAAGAGAACCGGATCTGGCTGATGGTGCATTCCGGATCCCGGCATACAGGGTTGCGCATAGCGAACCATTATCACGAATTGGCAATTCACCAAAGTGCTGGCCGAAAGTTGCATGAGGATATCGGGAAGGATTTGTCTTCCCTCCTGCTCGATAGCGCTGCCGGGCAGGATTACCTGCACGATATGCACTGGGCGGAGGAGTTCGCGCTGCGATCTCGCCTGCAGATGCTTGAATCGATGCGCGAGGCGTTGCTGGAATCCCTGGAGACGCTCTCTGACGTTCCAACTGCTGAAGATCACGAGGTCATCAACATTCATCACAACTTCGCATCGCTGGAGGAGCATGGCGGAGAAGAAGTGATGGTGCATCGCAAGGGTGCAACCCAGGCGAAGAAGGGCCAGTTTGGCATTATTCCAGGATCGATGGGGACACCGAGCTACATCGTGCGTGGCAAGGGTAATCCCGATTCGTTGGAGAGTTGTTCCCACGGAGCTGGCCGGCAAATGGGTCGGAAAGCTGCCAAGCGAAACCTTACAACCGAACAGTTTGCCGAGTCGATTGCGACGACGCACTCTACACCGTCCGGGAAATACCTGGACGAGGCGCCCGGTGCGTACAAGGACATTGATGTGGTCATTGCGCGCCAGGCGGATTTGATTGATGTGGTGCATCG
>CAZYDY010000066.1:0-8147 GCA_964646245.1 uncultured Sphaerobacteraceae bacterium | reverse complement strand
CGCGCCTTGAGCTCCACCAACACCGCAACCTGGGTGTCGTCATCTCGAGCCTGGATCAACGCTGGAATCAGCGGCGAGTTCTTGCCAAGGCGATAGAGCGTCTGCTTAATCGCAACAACATCTGCATCCCGGCTGGCAGCGTTCACGAAATCAACGATTCCGCCGAACGACTGGTATGGCGTGTGCAAAAGGAAATCATGCTCGCGGATGACATCAAAGATGTCCTTGCCCGCTTCCCTAAACTCATCATCTCGCCACGGGAATCGTGTCGAGGGCTCTACTGGTACATGCTTGAGATCAGGCCGCTTGATGCTGGTGAGTTGCATGAGGTCCTCGAACCCGAGCAGCCCGTCGATCACGTACACGTCTTGCGGCATCGCGTGTACCTGCTCGGTCAACCACGCTCGCACCGCCTTCGGCATGGTTTCATCCACATCAATGCGAACAGTAGACCCAAACGGCCGCTGACTGATGGTCTCCTTCATCACTTCCAGGAGATTGTGGGAGTCCTCGTCATCCTCGTCCGGCTCAACATCACTGTCGCGAATGAGATGGAATGGATAGCTCGCCACCACACGCGACCCCGGAAAGAGCCTGTCCATGTGTGCGGCAATAAGCTGCTCCAACAAGGTAAACCGGAGAATCCCCGGCTGCTCCGGCTGCGATCCCGCCAGCACCGTCCCCGATTCACCTTCCGGCCGCGTCGCCGGAATTGGCACGAAGCGCGGCAGGAGCGCTGGAACTTTCACTCGGGCAAACCGACTTTCGCCCTTGCTCTTCAGCACCACAATCAGGTTGATGGAATCGTTGGATACGTGCGGGAACCTCCGCCCACGATCGATCGCCTGCGGTGTCAACACCGGGAACACCTCACGCTCGAATACTTTCTCAAGCGCCTCTTGTTCCTCTTTGGTCAGCTCATGGTGATGCCGTATCTCAACCCCAACACGCTCCAGTTGCGGGAAGAGTACGTGCCGAACTCCCCTCGCCTGCCGGGCGATGAGCTCCTGGACCTTGTCGTGAATAGCCCGGTGGACTTCCACCGGCGTGCGACCGTCCAGTCCCGGATCAGTGATGTTCGCGACAACTTTCCGCTTCACACCGGCCACACGGATCATGAAGAATTCGTCGAGATTCGAAGAGAAGATCGAGGCGAACTTCACTCGCTCCAACAGCGGAGTACTCTCCTCTTCCATCTCTTCGAGCACGCGTTCGTTGAAATCGAGCCAGCTCAACTCACGATTGATATAGAGCTCCGGTGTAAGCTCCGGTAAATCACTCTCCGAGATTTCGTAGGTGGTCCCGGCAGGTGCCTTCGCCATAGTTGAGCCGCTCCTTGATGATTGCCAGAGTTCGCTGTCACGCAATACTTCCGGAATTGTAGCCTGAAACCCGCATCGTCGCTCGCTATTGCGTCGCGATCCTCAAACGGTTAACAAAGAGACCGGAGGTCGATTGTATCGACCTCCGGTCTCGCCGCATTCTGTTTCAGTCTCGGCTATGCCGGATCCGGATCAGCCTCGGTGTCCATACCGACTTCGTGATCCTCGGTGCCAAGAGGCGGTCCGAAGATATCGATGACGGCCGGACCATCAAGCGTTTCCTGATCGAGCAGTGCCTGCACCAGCGCATCAAGCTTGTCGCGATGCTGTGTGTTGAGCTCAATCGCGCGACGCTGCGCGTTCTCGACGATCTCACGCACCGCAATGTCGATCTTCTCGGCAGTGCTGTCAGAGTAGCTCTTGTCCTGCGTGATCTCACGACCAAGGAACACGTGCTCCTGTCCCGCACCAAGGAACACCGGACCGAGTGATTCACTCATGCCCCAGGTACCAACCATGCGCTTGGCAAGGCCAGTCGCCTGCTGCAGGTCATTCTCGGCACCTGTGGTGATTTCACCAAAGGCAACCACTTCAGCGGCACGTCCACCCAGCATGCCAACCAGGCGACCGAGCAGGTAGGTGCGGCTGTAGAGACCGCGGTCTTCTTCCGGCATCTGGATGGTTACACCACCAGCAGAACCGCGTGGAACGATGCTCACCTTACGCAACGGATCGGATCCTGGTGTGAAGTGCGCAGCCAGGGCGTGTCCCGCCTCGTGGTAGGCAACAACCTCACGCTCCTTCGGATTAACGAGTCCCTTGCGTGCAACACCGAGGAGGATCTTGTCGAGGGCTTCTTCAAAGTCACCCGGCGTGATTTCCTTGCGGTTGTTGCGGGCAGCAGTGAGCGCAGCCTCGTTGACCAGGTTGGAAAGGTCGGCACCAGCGAATCCTGTCGTACCGCGGCTGAGGAGCTCGAGGTCAACTTCGCTGCTCATCGGCATGCCACGAGAGTGAATCTTCAGGATAGCTTCACGTCCAGCTCGGTCCGGAAGACCAACGGTCACCTGGCGGTCGAATCGACCTGGGCGCAGCAGCGCAGGATCAAGCACATCCGGGCGGTTGGTGGCTGCGATCACAATCACTTCCTGATTGGTCTCAAAACCATCCATCTCCACCAGGAGCTGGTTCAACGTCTGCTCGCGCTCGTCGTTGGATCCGCCAAGTCCTGCGAATCGCTGACGACCAACTGCGTCCATTTCATCTACGAAGATGATTGCCGGTGCAGCAGCTTTCGCCTTCTCGAAGAGATCGCGGACGCGGCTTGCACCAACACCTACAAACATCTCGACGAATTCAGAGGCACTTACGCTGAAGAACGGCACACCGGCTTCACCAGCTACGGCCTTGGCCGTGAGGGTCTTACCAGTACCTGGAGGGCCCACCAGCAGCACACCGCGTGGCAGTCGCGCACCAAGTGCGTGGTACTTGGCCGGGTTACGCAGGAAGTCGACAACTTCCATGAGTTCCTGCTTGGCTTCGTCTTCGCCTGCCACATCCGAGAATGTGACCTGTGGGCGCTCGGCGTCGTTTTGGCGCGCCTTGCTCTTGCCGAATCCAAACACATTCTGGTTACCACCGCTCATGCGGCGCATCATGAAGATGATGAGTCCGAGGAACAGCAGGAATGGCAGGAAGCTAAAGAGCAGGTTCGGCCAGAGCGAAGTCGGGGTCGTGCGACCCTCAATCGTTGCATCTGTCGCCTCAAGGCGTTCGAGCAACACATTGTTTTCAACACCCTGTGGCAGGGTGGCGCTTACTTCGTCTGTTTGCGCAATGCTGTTGTCATCCGCTGGCGCAACTTCAACTACCCGGTTGTTCTCTTCATCCCAGTAGATTGGGCTGTCGAGCTCAACGCGGATGGATGTTTCCGAGAGCTCGGCAAGGTTCACGTTTCCGCCATCGATCTGGGCCGTGATGACGCTATACGGCACGTCTGTCACGTCCGGATCATCCTGCGGACCGAACGAGTTCCATATATACCAGCCAATAAGGCCGATAATTATTGTGGCAACGAGCCATGTCGGGATCCTGGGTCCAGGACGAGGTGTTCCGGGCTCTTCCCCGCCGGAACGTTTCTGCTGTTGCTGGCGATTCTTGTCGTCAGGCCGCATCAGCGGAAACTGGGGTTTCTTCGGGTCCTGTTGACTCATTCGTAGAGGCTCTCTCTGCATTGTGAAGCGTCGGCTAGCGCGAGGCTTGCCTCTCACTCCCAACGCGACGATTATATTCCGTTAGAACTGTAGTCTATATGAATACGTATTGGCACGGCGAATTGACCGGTATGAACACGATTTCAGGAATTCATCAGGTTGTTGTCGATGCACCATCTTCGAAGGTAACCAGAGAAGAGTTCCCGAACAACCCTACCGTCTCATGACGCATATATCCCACAAGGCTCATATTGGAGATTCGCGCGACCTTGTAGGCATCGGCGGTAGGCACATTTGGCGACGCAATAACCTTCACACCAAGCCGGGCTGCAGCATCAACCATTGCCCGGGTCACCAGGCCATTGACGATGAGGATCTCCCAGGCTGGTAAATGCTGTTCCTGCAGGCACCACCCAAACACCTTTGCCACGGCGTTCTCCGCTGTGATGTCGAACGCAACAACTTCGATGCTCTCCGCACTCGCGAGCGCGGCATGAATCGAACCCTCTGCCATCCGGTCCTGTCGAAACAAACTCCACGCCTCCCGCAGGATATCCAGGAGCACGTCTTCCGGAATTGACCACTCGTCCTTCCGCGGCCACGGCTCTGGCACAGGCTGCGGCTCAAATCGCTCTCCGTGCAACACCCCTCGTCGCTGCAGAATGTCGATACCGCCTCGCACCATCACAGAAGCTCGCAGGTCGTTTGCGGTCGACCGATGGAAATCCCCGGGCGAATCGCAAAAGCGATGCATGAACGCCCAACCAGCCGCAAGTTCCGCTATCGCGGAGTCCATACAGGACACCAGCCCTACAGGTACACCGTTCACCTCAATGGCGAGTTCGGTCTCCCCATCCAGCTCATGCCATACGGCCTCACTAAACAAACGCAATCGCTGCTTTGCTTGCTGTTGGGCACGTTCAATACTGAGTTCCGGATCGCGGTTTGGTGCATCGGCCATGAGCTACTCGCCCTGGTCATCCTGCAAGAGCTTCCAGATTCCCGGAACCGCATACTGGTCGGCCTCTCCATGCGCGAATCCAACCCACTCCACCAGATTCGAACGACGAAGCGCAGCCGGGATCACCTGGCCATGAAGCACCATTTTGGTTTGGCGACGCTGTTCACCCCACGATCGACCGGCAGCGTCATACGCCGCCTTCGTATCCGGTACCTGCTGCATGATGTCGATGAACTCGTTCGTCGTAAATTCATCGCCTTCAAGGCGTCTCAGCAAATCCTCTATATACGGAAACATCTTCTCAACAAGCTCGTCCACCGTAACGCCGGTAGGCCCGGTGTCATGATCCTGAATGCTCATCGTTGACTCCTATTCGTCGGTCAGTTCCTGACCGGATCGCAATGATACGTAACTCTCATAGCGCTCGGTGGTGATGTGGCCAGCTTCAACCGCATCCCGAATAGCGCAGGTGGGCTCGTGCACGTGGGTGCAATCCTGATAGAAGCACTCACCCAGGAACGGTCGGAATTCAATGTAGTAGTAATCCAGGTGCTCCGGATTCACCGCATGCATCGCAAGCGCACGCATGCCCGGAGTATCGGCGACCCATGTGTCGTCATCAATCTCGTACAGACGGGAACCCACAGTTGTATGCCGTCCCTTGCCAGTTGCCACGCTGATCTCGGCCGTATCCCGCCGATGCCCCGGGTCAATGGCGTTAAGCAGGCTGCTCTTCCCCACCCCGGACGGCCCGGCGACCGCTGTGGTCTTGCCGAGGAGCACTTCTCGAAGCTCTTCAACTCCCTGCCCCGTCATCGCACTAACCACATGCACCGGGTACAACGGTCGGTAAATACCAAAAACGTCTTCGATTTGCTGCGCTGTAGCCAGCTCCGCCTTGTTCACCACAATGTGCACCGGAATATCCTGCATCTCCGCGAGAATAATGAACCGGTCCAACATCCGCGTATGCGGTTCCGGATCCGTAATCGCGAAGGTGTAGAAAACCTGGTCCGCATTGGCGAGAATCACCTGTTCGGTATCTCGCGTATGCCGTGCGGTACGAATAAGTGCACTCGTGCGCGGTTCCACCATTTCAATCACGGCTTCATCGTCGGGCAGGTCCGATATCCATACCCAATCCCCCACAGCCACGATATCCGTGCGACGACGCAATTTCTTCAATTGCCCCTTCATTGTCGCGATAACGGTGGCACCGGCGCGCCTGTCCTCTACCGGCTTCACCTCATACCAAAGTCCATGCGCACGCACCACTTTTGCGCGATGCGAGCCCTCGGGCGGCTCGGTAAGAAGTGTCGGATCGGGTGCAGATTGGGACCTGGATCGCGTTTTTCGTGACTTCGGCAAACGATTCTCCTGCGGGTTATCTTGACAACTCTGACCTGATTGCTATGCTTACGGAATAGAAGCAACTCTCTGTAAGGGTTGTTCTGATTTTCCGTATATTCGTTTCTTTGCCGGAGGCAGAAACCTATGGTTACCACTACTCCAATGATCTCCATGACGACGGAGGCCATTGATCAGCTCAAGGGCTTCCTGACCGAGCAGGGAACCCCTGGCCACGCACTGCGCGTCTTTGTCGCACCAGGCGGCTGCTCAGGTCTTCAGTATGGCATGACCATCGACGAAGCTGCCGATGAGGGCGATGAAATCATCGAGACCAGCGGCGTCAAAGTTTTCGTTGATAACTTCAGCGCCATGTACCTTCAGGGTGCCGAGATCGACTACGTCAACTCCCTCATGGGTGGCGGTTTCACCGTGAAGAACCCGAACGCTGTTGCAGGCTGCGCTTGCGGTCACAGCTTCGATACCGGTGACGACGCTGCCGAAACCAGCCAGAGCTGCGGCTGCTAACAGCACCTCACAACTCAGGTTAAAAAGCGAAACCCGACGGGGAAATCCGTCGGGTTTCGCTATCTGGTATAACCTGAAAATGGCACACGCCTTTACAACCCCTGCACATGGTGTATACTAGGGTGTCTCGGGCAAACTTGCACGAGGCTGGGGTTTTTGTTGACTAAAGCCAATTGGCAGTGTCACCTTCCCCCACGGAATATCAGACAGTTAATGCACCCCGTGGCGTAGATTTTGCACCGCAAAGTATAGCGCAACTGGGTGGATCCAATGCAAGGGCCGCTTTGGATCGGGCAGAACCCCAAAGGGGACCGGGATTTTGCCGCCAGTTGGTCGCAGGCCGATTTACCCCGCGCACAATGGAGTGCCGGCGATATGAGAACTGCCAGCTCTTCTCAGAAAGGATTACCCGTTTAGTATGTCCACATATGATGTAACAAGAATCGACCGCCTCACTCGCGAGGGTGAAGAAAAGCCGGACGTCCCTGAAGAAATTACAACCCAAATGGAGCCGGAGGCGGAAAAGGAAGCGGACCTTGAACGCGATCTTGATGTCCTTCAAAAACTTGATCCAAACTTCATCAATGATCCGGTTCGACTCTATCTGCGAGAAATCGCCGAAACACCCCTCCTGACCCACGCAGAGGAAATCGATCTCGCCAAGCGCGTTGAAGATGGCGACCTCGCCGCCGTTCAGCAGTTTGTGCGTGCCAACCTCCGACTCGTGGTTAGCATCGCCAAGCGCTACGTCAACCGTGGCCTCACGCTGCTCGACCTGATCCAGGAAGGCAACATCGGCCTCATGCGCGCCGTGCAGAAGTACGACTGGCGCAAGGGCTTCCGGTTCAGCACCTACGCAACCTGGTGGATCCGACAGGCCATCACCCGCGCTATTGCAGACCAGAGCCGCACCATTCGCCTTCCAGTTCACATGGGCGATTCCATTAGCCGCTATCGCAAAACGCTCAACCAGCTCGCACAGGCAATGGGCCGCCAGCCAACTCCGGAAGAAGTCGCCGAAGTCATGGAGGTTGCGCCAGAGAAGATCCATCAGATCGTTCAGGCCGCGCAACGCACCATTAGCCTCGAGACCCCAATCGGTAACGAGGACGATACCTCGCTCGGAGATCTCATCGCCGATGAGGTCAGCGAAACACCGTACGAGGCTGCCAGCGAGAGCATGCTCAAGCGAGATGTCGGCTCCGCGCTCGATACGTTGAGCGCCCGCGAGCGACTCGTGCTGCAGCTCCGCTTCGGACTCGGCCAGGGTCACCAGCACACACTCGCCGAAGTCGGTGAGCAACTGCAGATCAGCCGCGAACGCGTCCGCCAAATTGAGAATGAAGCGCTGCAAAAGCTGCGCCGACTCGATGGCGATCGCCTGCTGGCGTATCACCAGGAGCTCTAGACTCCAGAACTGATCCACAGAACAAAGAACCCGAGGCAAAAAGCCTCGGGTTCTTTTGCGTCAAAATGAATCTCACTATTTCAGGATCAGAAGTTCTCTTCCTCGTCCTCATCACCACCTTCAACGAGAAGACCGTCCTCCTCAGCAGCAATGATCTCTTCCAGGCGTTCATCACGAGATGCGAACCATGGCTTCTCTTCGTCCTCGCCCCAGTTCATCTCGAACGATCCGATCTCAACGGCCATTCCATCTTCGATTCCCTGCTTGATCAGTTCATCGAAGACCCCGGCACGCTCAAGCACACGCTGGAACCGCTCCACGCTCTCCCACTGATCGAAGTTGGTCATTGCCGCGAATCGCTCAATGCC
>CAZYDY010000065.1:5029-8304 GCA_964646245.1 uncultured Sphaerobacteraceae bacterium | reverse complement strand
TGCAGAAATAAATCGACTTGCCGGATCCTCAGACGATGCCGATGCACGTCCAAACGCCGTAGACCACCCACCGTCAGCCTGCTGCTCACGTATGGAGGAGGGCTTTTCCTGCTTCGATGGAGGTTGTACCGCATTCAGGACCGTCGTCTCCTGCGAATCCTCCTGGGATGGTGACGGCGGCGTTCCCCAGCCGGTACTGGCGGGCGGCATGTCATTCAGGCGCGTGCCGCAGGTTGTGCAGAACTTCGCGCCCGGTCTCAGGGTTGCGCCGCAGTTTGTACATGTATCCATTCGTAATCGTCTCCGGAGCATTGCGGGTACCAGGTTGCCCCAAGTATGCCGCACCAGTCCACATCGTGACATGTACATGCAAGGTATCCACATCACCATCCGGCGCCACCGGGCGCCCAGGCGATCAACTGCCTTACGGGGCACTCTTCACGCACCTTCGTGGGGCATCGTGATTCCAGGAACACAGCAAGCTTGTTTACCGGTAATCAACTTCTTCACGGTTTACCGGAAGCATCGCGGTACAATACCTCGTAGTTTGTGCACCGGGAACCCCCGGGCATCGCGATGTAGCAGTGCGAGGCAGATAACAGGATGGCAAATGTACTTGTCGGGCGCCGCGTGGTTCAAAGTAAGCAGATCGCCGTAGGCGCTGCCGAATTGTTCAGCGTAGAGGCGGGTCAGTTGGTGCAGATTATTGATATGGCAGGCCAGCAGGTCGCGGCCATGGTTGCATGGGGCGGAGCGGATGGCAACGAGCGCCTCAGCACTCCCGTCACCATGACCTCGAATGCATCAATCGTTTTGCAGAAGGGCGACAAGCTCTTCGGTAACCGTAAAACGGAAATGTTCGAGCTGGTGGAGGATACCGTTGGTCGGCACGATTTGCTCACCGGTACGATCCCCACACCGGAAACGACCTCCAAGGTGCAGACACCGGTACCGAGCAACCAGGAAGCAATGCGAGAAGCTGCAGTTGATACTCCAGATACCGACGTGAGCAACCCGGTCAACTTCTTCAAGCACGTCATCATCAAGTCAAAGGGCGAGTTGGAAGGGAAAGAATCGTTCAGCGAGCGCAACGATACTGTTGTGTTGGCCACGCTTACGAATTCCACCGTGCTCATCGGCAACCAGTTTCACGAGCGTCGCCCCGGTGTGACCGCAGGCAAGAACGCCGTGGAGAAAGAAGGCGTGATGCTGGTTCGCATCTACGCCTAGAACAGCAAGATCACCAGCCAGACGGTAGTAATCACAAGGATCACGGCAGTAACAACTCCTGCAATTACGTCTGCCCGGTAAGCAGGCTTTTGGTGGCGATTCTCGGCCGGGTCCATACACGTCTCCTCCTGATGCCTGGTATATAGCACACGCGAGCATCCCGATGTTCGCAAAAAATCCACTCTGTGACGCACTGTAGCGCCACTTCATAGACAAAGGAGCCTTCCTCTAATGGCACAACATCATCTTCTCATCATGGCATACGGCGGACCGGACAAAATGGAAGACGTCCGACCCTATCTCCTCGATGTCCGTAGTCATCGCCCTACATCCGAAGAAATCTTCAAGGAAGTCGAAGAGCGCTACGAGATTATCGGCGGTCGATCACCCATCCTCGAACTCACCGAAGCCCAGGGCAAGGGGATCGAGAACAGCCTGAACGGCCTCGGTGCAGACGGCGAGGACTGGAAGGTGTGGGTTGGCATGCGCCACTGGCACCCCTACATCGCCGAAACCATGGAAGAGATGAAGGCCGCCGGTGCAGAAAAGACGGTAACGCTCGTCATGGCTCCGCACTACAGTGCCATGTCGATTGGTGCCTACAACGGCGCGGTCGAGAAGGCCGCCGATGGTATCGAAACAGCCAGCATCGATCGCTGGAACCTCATGCCCGGGTACCTCGAGGCCCTTACCGATCGCATTAACGACGCACTCCAGAAGTTCCCGGAAGACGTCCGTGATAGCGTGCCGATCATCTACACCGCGCACAGCCTGCCAGAGCGAATCCGCGAGAATAACGATCCCTACGAAGACGATCTCAAGGCCACCTTCGAGGCCATGAAGGGACGCTTCCAGAGCAACCCCGGCCACTGGGCATACCAGAGTGCCGCCATGACCAAAGAACCATGGCTCGGCCCGGATGGCAGTGAAGTGATCGAGGAAATCCACAACAACGGCGGCAAGCACGTGCTCATCGTCCCGGTTGGATTTGTCTGCGAACACGTCGAGATCCTCTTTGACATTGATGTGGAGTTCAAGGAACAGGCAGACGAACTCGGCATGCAGCTTGAGCGCATCACCATGGTCAACGATCACCCGGCCATGATGCGCGGTCTTGCCGAACTCGTGCGCGAACGCGCCACGGAAGCCGGCTGGCTGTAATGCCACGTCACATTGCAGTGGTGGGCGGCGGAATCAGTGGACTCGCCGCCGCCTGGGCACTGTCGCAAGAACCAGATGTGCGCGTCACCGTGTATGAGGCTAGTAACCGCGTCGGGGGTGTGCTGCACACCGAAGTCACCGACGGCTGGGTGATCGAACATGGCCCGGAGAGCTTCCTTGCCATGAAGCCTCGCGGCATCGGCCTCGCCACAGAGCTGGGTCTGGAACCGCGATTCCAGACCACCAATCCCGCCAACCGTGGCTCGCTCATCATGAAAAACGGTCAACTCCACCCAATGCCGGAGGGACTCACTGGCCTCATTCCCAGCAAGTTCGGGCCAATCGCGAAAACGAAGCTCGTCTCGCCGCTGGGCAAACTCCGCATGGCGCTGGATTACGTCATCCCGGCCAAAAAGGACGATGCCGATGAATCGCTCGGCTCGTTCATCCGCCGCAGGCTTGGCGACGATATCTTTGAGCACCTCATCGAGCCGCTCATGGCCGGCATCTACAGCGGAAATGGCGACGAACTCAGTCTCGCAGCCACCTTCCCGCAACTCCGTGCCGCTGAACGCGAACACGGCGGCCTCATCAAAGGTGTGCTCGCGCAGAAGAAGACGCAGAAAGCCCGACCAATAGGTCACCAAACGCCGATGGGATTCCTCAGCTTCCGGAACGGAATCCAGGAAATCGTCGATGCACTGCAGGAAGCAATCACGTCAAATGGTGGCGAAATCCGGCTCAACACGCCCGTCAGTTCACTGACCCGTGAACCGGATAATCGCTTCACGCTCGGATTGTCCGCTGGTGCCGAGTTGGTGGATGGCGTCATTCTCGCCGCTCCGGTCCACGTGCAGGCACAATTGCTGACGGAAATCGCGCCC
>CAZYDY010000065.1:0-4929 GCA_964646245.1 uncultured Sphaerobacteraceae bacterium | reverse complement strand
CAATACACACTCGGCCATCTCGATCGCGTCGCACGTATCGAAAAGGATGTCGCCCGCATTCCCGGTCTCGAAATCGCCGGAAATATGCTCCGTGGTGTCGGCATACCGGATGCAATCGCCGCCGGCGAGCGCGCCTCTGCTACCATCATTTCATGAGAAGGAAGCAGGAAGAACCACGACGGGAATACACGGATTCCGATCGGAACGAAAGCTTCATCGCTCGCCGTATACGCGCGTTCGGTGATCGCTCTCGTGAGCCCGGTGATGCCGCCACCTGGGCGGTGGTGCTGGGAGCCTCCATGTGGACTTTCCTCATCATCTGTCTTTCTGTGTCCCAGCATGCCCTCCTTGCGTTTATCGCATTCGTCATGACGCTCGTCTGGGTGATCATCATGGGCCAATTTGGCAAGGTCAATGTCGCGGCAATCCTGTGGGGCTCTGCCACCACGGATGCAGACAGGCCACCAGTCGATGTCGTAGTGTTCCAATCCACGCTTGTGGTGGCACTAATTTCGCTGATAGCCGTTGTTGTAGATGCGGTGCGCGGATGGGACTTCGGCTGGTACGGTGTCATTCTCCTCGTTACCGTCGCGGTGTATCTCGTCATTTACATCCAGGCCTGGCTCCAGTCAGCCCGCTAATTCATTTCGCTCCGTAGAGAGGTCTTCATTTTATGCTTTCCCGACGTCACGTCATCGCCGGTGCTGCCGCGTTCCCATTCGCGATTCCAGCAGTTAACATTGCGGCCCAATCCGCTACTCCCGCTGCCAGCCCCGTTGCATCTCCTGTCGCCAGTACCGCTCCCACAACCGAAGAGGTCCTGCCAGCCTGGCTGGATGCGCAGGACGCGTTGCGCCAGCTCGGTGAGGAGCTTTCGGAAGCGTTCTGGAACGGAGACGCTGACTTCATTCTCAATGCCGGCACCCCGGAAGTTGCCGCTGCCCTCGAAGGTGGATTCTCGCCCGAGGATATGACCGCATCACTCACGACCGATCAACTCCACTTCGCCTTTCATGAGGTCGGAGCCTGGTTCTTCGGTCATTACACACCGGAGATGATCAGCGGCATCTTCTCACAGGGCGGCCCAATTCCTTTCGAAGCTGTTCCAGACGAAGCGCAAACCGGCGATTCCCCAACCGGAAGCTGGACCGGTGTCATCGGCCCCGGAATAATCGATCTCGGAATCAAACTTGAGTTCTCCGGCGATGCAGGTGATCTTGAAATCAACCTCAGCATTCCCAGCCAACTCCTGATCAGTCACCCAATGTCGGACATCACGTTTGCGGCAGAAATGCCTGTCGGAGATATGGTGGATCAGCGTGTCCTCCCTGCCGGAGGTGAGGTGGCACTCACCAACCTCTATGCCGAGCAGTATCAATGGGGCGGAAATACGCTCTCGCTTTCCACCAACTGGACTGGCGACGGCAAACTCGCTGGCCTTCAGCTGATCCCGCAGGGTGCGTTGCCGGACGTTGAGCCCCGGGAGCCCATTGTGGCCAGGTTGCCGTTCGACGGCGCCTGGATGGTGTTCTGGGGCGGGGATACGGAGTTCCAGAACTATCATGCGGTAGTAGCCTCACAACGCTACGCCCTCGATCTCGCCATCTGGCAGGATGGAGCCACCGCAGCAGCACCTGGCACCGAAAACGACCACTACCACGCATTCGGTCAGCCATACCTGGCACCGGTAGACGGCACCATCGTGGCAGTAGTGGATGGCATGGATGACATTCCGCCGCAGAGCATCGGCACCAATCCTGGGGATCACCCGGCCGGGAATCATGTTGTCATCGAATCCCAGGGCGGCTACGTCTATCTGGCGCACTGCCAGAATGGATCAATCCTCGTGCAGGAAGGCGATACCGTCTCCGCAGGAGATGTTGTGGCTGCGGTTGGTAACTCCGGCAATACCAGCGAATCGCACGTCCATATCCACGCACAAACTCATCTTGATATGTTCGATCCCCAGGTAGCCGGTATCCCGCTTGTATTCGAGAACACGCTCGAAAACGGCGAACCGGTAGAGCAACTTTCCATCCTTCACAGCACCATTGTGGAGCACCGCTCATAAGGAAAGGTCACACCATGCGCCAGGTTATATCCCGATTCTTCCCGATCACGCTTGCTCTGATCTTGATGGTCACATCGGTGTGGATTCCCACGACCTCGGCGCAAGATGACACTGGCGGGTTCGACGTCGGCTTCGAACCCGTCGCCGAAGGCTTCGATCAACCGGTGGATATCACCCACGCAAACGATGGGTCGGGCATCCTGTATGTCGCCGAGAAACCCGGCACTGTGCGGATGCTGGTTGATTCTGAACGGGTCGAAGAACCCTTCCTCGATATCACCGATCGGGTGGGCTCCAGCGGCTACGAACAGGGACTGCTCGGCATCGCCTTCCCGCCGGACTATGCGGATTCACGTGTGTTCTACGCCTATTACACGGATGTAGAAGGCACCGTTGTGCTGAGCCGATTCCAGGTTGCAGATAACGATATCGCGGATCCGGAAAGCGAACAGGTGATTCTGGAGCAGGCGCAACCCTACCCAAATCACAATGGTGGCCAGATTGCCTTCGGACCAGATGGATACCTCTACGTCGCCCTTGGTGATGGCGGGTCAGGCGGCGATCCCCATAACAATGGTCAGAGCCTCGATACCTGGCTCGGCAAGATTCTTCGAATTGATGTAAATCCTCAGAATGTTCCCGAAGGCGAACCGTACCTCGTTCCGGAAGACAATCCATTCGTCGACGACGAAGAGGCGCTCTCCGAAATCTATGCGTACGGCCTGCGCAATCCATGGCGGTTCAGTTTTGACGCCCAGACCGGCGACCTGTTCATTGCGGACGTCGGCCAGAATGCCATCGAGGAAATCAATCTTCTCCCCGCCGGAACCACCGAAGCGCCTAATTTCGGCTGGAACACCATGGAAGGCTCCAGCTGTTTTCTCGAGTCCGGCTGCGACACAACCGGCCTCACAATGCCCATAATCGAATACCCCCACGCAGAGGGAAGTTGCTCGGTCACCGGCGGAGAGGTGTATTATGGACAAAACCTGTCCGGCCTACACGGCTCATACATCTTCGCCGATTTCTGCTCTGGCCTTGTTTGGCAAGCTGTTCCCGACGATGACGGTAACTGGACGATGAGTGATCCGATCCAGAGCGGATTGGCTATCTCATCGTTTGGTGTGGATGAGCAGGGCGAGGTGTATGTTGTTGATCTTAACAGCGGAATCGTCTATCGCCTGGAGGCACCTCTATGATCAGAATTCGATTGGGTAGCGCCGATGAAGTTCACAAGGTAGCTCCATTGGAGCAGGCCGCCGCCGAGGCGTACCGCTCAATCGGCATGGATGCCGTTGCTGATGATGCTCCCATTCCGGAGTCGGAACTGGCGCAGGCCGCAGAAGAACGACGTTTTTGGGTAGCGGTCGAATACGGCGTGCTCAAGGCCTATCTCCTGGGCGATTTCCTGCCGCAAAGCCTGCACATCGATCAGGTGACCGTGCATCCGGATGCCTCTCGTCGGGGCCTCGGCGCGCTCATGATCGAATCGGTCTCTGCCGATCCACGCGCCAGGGAGCGAGGCCTTATCACCCTGACATCGTTCGCAAACGTGCCCTGGAACGCTCCGTATTACGAGCGTATCGGATTCATTGATATCGCTGAAGAGAACTGGCCTGAGGGCGTTGCCGAGAAAGTCGCCGCCGAAGCGGATAAAGGGCTCAACGCCTGGCCGCGCGTGGTCATGCAACGCGAAATCCCGGAAGAACCCGGCGCCCACCCACCAGATGGCACACCTGTCAGAGAATAACGACGTAGGCTCGCCCTGCACGACACAACGTGTCGGGCATCGGGCGGGCACTTGGGCAGTCTATCCCAGGGAAAAGCAAAGCGCCCCGTGGAACGTTCGAGTTGGCTGGATCTCGAACCGGGGCGCCCTGCAAGGGGAGGGGAGGGAAGGATACTGAGCCGCCATTTCGTGGGGAAGAGGCGGCTACTTTTGTGCGTATCGCAAAACGCGCGCCACGGTGAAATAACTCCCGCGCGGCAAACGATTTGTCATGCCCTCTACATGTAATAACGCAGCAATCCGGAAAAGGTGTCGCTCCTCGCAGAAATTGCCCTGAAGTCGGTTTGCAGGCCCGTTGTGTTGGGATGTACGCTCAGGGCCATACCACCCATCACATTCCACATATCCATAAACGTCTGCCAGTCATAATGCCGCCACACCGCCGTGCCGGGATCAGTGAGGTACACCCCGGATTCATCAAACCCGTATGCGGTCATCACATGCATATATTGCGTGAGCTGGTAGGGCACACCATCAGAACCCACCACATCGAAGCTGTTTATTGGTCCACGCATGGCCAGCCACACAACCACAGCCCGGCCCTGGCTCAACTCCTGCCGCAATACATCGGCATTTCCACCCGCGTAGATCACCTGGTTCGGCACGCCCCAGGAGTTAAGCGCATGGTGCAATGGCTCCGGATACAGACCATAATCTGTGGTATTTCCCCATTCACCCCAGATATTGCCGCGGTACCCGTAGTGCGGATTTTCGGTAACCGGAATCACGTCATCGAAATCGTATTCGCTGATATTCCAGCCACCCATCTGGGCAGCTATTGCAGTGCTGGCGTACTCACAACTCAGCGGGCGTTGCTGCTGATAGAGGTACGCATTAGGCAGCATCGCGCTCACCGGCGAACTGTTTGGGAGATATCGCTGAATGGCATTCGGCACGTACGCGGCCGGAATGCGATCCACCAGCGCCGCAGGCTGGATAACTCCGGATTGCACCGTCACCCACACCAGCGCAACCAGAACCGACGCAGCAGTTATCATCCGCGGCAAGCGGCGCTTTCGTCGAATCGGCATGGCGTTTGGCGTGGTTGTCACCATTTCATCTCTCCTCC
>CAZYDY010000064.1:6644-8346 GCA_964646245.1 uncultured Sphaerobacteraceae bacterium | reverse complement strand
GGCTCTCCTTTAGCGGATGGATCGGCTACGCAGACCAGAATCGCCCAGGGACCTTGTCCGTCTGGCACTCACCCTCCAAACGCATTACACTTATCCACGATCTGGCACCAAGAGTGCATCGCTGAGCCATGTTGATCGCGATGCGGTTTGTGCTGACTTTAGTAAAATTGATACCTGGATAATTTTTGGAAGGCGAAATCGATGAAAATTGTACTCCGTAAGGATGTTGAGAAACTCGGCGAAGCCGGTAGTGTGCAGAATGTAAGTGGTGGTTATGCCCGCAACTTCCTCATCCCGCAGGGCCTGGCCGTGTACGCGACCGAAGGCGAACTGAAGGTTGCCGCGCACAACCAGGCTGTGAAGGACAAGAAGGTTGAGCGCCAGGAGCGCGAACTGCAGTCCCTTGCAGACAAGCTCAATGGCCTCACCCTCTCCTTTGAAGCACGTGCCGGCGAGAGCGGCCAGCTCTTCGGTTCTATCGGCTCCGCCGATATCGTCGAGCAGATCAAGGAGAAGACCGGCGAGGATATCGATCGCCGCAAGGTCGAACTCAGCGATCCCATCCGCACCCTCGGTGAGCACAGTGTCTCCATTCACCTCGTCGGCAAGCTTCGCTCCACGGTCAACATCACCGTCACCGGTGACATCGTGATCGAAGAGAAGACTGAAGACGCTGCTGAGACCGAAGCCCAGGCCGAAACAGAGAACGTCGAGGCTGAAGCCGAGGCAGTTGAGGAAACTCCGGCAGAAGAATCTGCCACCGAGTAATCTCACTCAAAAACGCAAGACCTTACCGGGTGGGCCGGGTGCATGCAGTAACAGTGTGCCCCGGCCTATCGGTTCCCCTACAATAGTATGAAACAGTAACGACTAGATTCGAGGTTCCCCGCAGCATGGATACCGCCCTGGACCGGCTACCACCCCATAATTACGAAGCAGAGCAATCCGTGTTGGGCAGCATGTTGCTCGACCGTGATGCCGTTATCAAAGTTGCAGCCAACCTCCGGCCCGAACACTTCTACTCCAATGCAAACAGTCAGATCTACCAGGCTATTCTCGATCTCTACAACCGTCGCGAGCCACCGGACCTGATCACCGTCGCAACCGAGCTTGATAACCGTGGACAACTTGATGACATCGGCGGAGATGGATACCTGGCATCGTTGATGAACGGTGTCTTCACCTCTGTCCACATCGAGTACTACGCCGATATCGTCGAGCGCGAGGCAACTCGCCGTCGCCTGATTGATGCCGGTACAAAAATCGTCGGCATTGGCTATCAGGATGAGCTGGATGTAAAGGATGCTGTAGACCTCGCGGAGAGCGAGATTCACGGCGTTGCTGGCGAGAAATCCACACGCGATTTCCGCCACATGTCCGATGTACTGGGAGATCTGTTCGACTTCCTCCTCGCCGAGGATCGATCCGAATCCGTTGGCGTCCCCACCGGGTACCAGGACCTGGACGAGCTGACTGGTGGATTCCAGCGCAGCGACCTTATCATCCTGGCCGCTCGCCCAAGTATGGGTAAAACCGGACTCGCGCTCGGTATCGCCTACGGTGCCGCGCTCCAGAATCGAAAGAAAGTCGGCATCTTTAGCCTGGAAATGGCAGCCGAGCAGTTGGTGACCCGCCTGCTCTCAACCGAAACCGGTATCGACTCGCACGATCTCCGGCTGCGTCGCTTCCCGTCGTCCAAGCT
>CAZYDY010000064.1:0-6544 GCA_964646245.1 uncultured Sphaerobacteraceae bacterium | reverse complement strand
AACATCCCTGTCATCGCGCTCTCCCAGCTCTCACGTGCTGTGGAACAGCGAGCAGATCACCGCCCGATGCTGAGCGACCTCCGCGAATCCGGTGCTATCGAGCAGGATGCGGATATCGTGATGTTCATCTATCGCGAGGATCGCTACACGGATACTCCGGCCGAGCCGAATGTGGCTGAAATCATTATTGCAAAGCACAGAAACGGACCGGTGAAAACCATCAAACTCCACTTTGAACCGCGGTTCGCCAAGTTCTCGGACTGGAGTACTTTCGGGGTTGGTGAATCCTGATGCCAACAAGCTCGGTTAGCATCCCCCTCGCCTTCCTTAGAGATGTTGTTCCTACAATTACGAACACCGATGAACTCCAGGTGTGCCTGACCGTCTTTCGCTTGCTGGCTGAATCCGGCAACGATGAGACGCCAATCGCCGAGACATCGGTGATGAACGATGCATCGCTCCGCAAGACATTGCGCATCACGGGCCCGGCAACGACTATTGACGCCCGGGTCTTCGATGCACTGGAACTCGCAGTAGGTCGCAATACGTTCCTGCGCTTCGTCGCAGTAACCGGCAAGAATGAATCGGCATGGTATTTCGCCAATACGCCGGTCACTCGCGCCCTGGTGCAGGCAATGCAGGAAGGTCGGGTTCAGCCACCGCGGGTGGTTTGGGATGGACATGCGGCGCCACAGATCGCCACCGACCCGCCAAACGTCTTCCGACTCTATGAGCAGAACATCGGCACGCTCACACCAATCATTGCCGATCAACTCAATACTGCCGCCAGCGAGTATCCGGCCACCTGGATCGAAGATGCTATTGGCGAGGCGGTATCCTATAACAAACGCAACTGGCGCTATATTCTTCGCATTCTGGAAAATTGGCGCCAATCTGGCAGGCCAGAACAGACCTGACGCGCAGAACAGGTAAACGCATGAAACGACTTGATGAATTCTTGAAAAACCACCCGGCATACATTCCCACCGGCGATGCCACCGAGATCACCGAACCCGAAGAGGTCGACTGTGAGAAGTGTGGCGATCGCGGATTCCTCCGTTACGATGTGCCTGTAGACCACCCCTCGTTCGGCCAGGTGTATCAGTGCGACTGCAGGTTGCGGGATATCGCCCAGGATCGCCTCGAGAAGCTGCGCAAACTCAGCAACCTCAACGCATTCAATGCGTCGTCGTTCGATGACTTCGATCCCTCCACTGCCGGAACGCAGCAGGCATTTGAAGAGGCCCTCAACTTCGCCGCAGATCCAACGCATCGATGGCTGGTATTGAGCGGTCCTGTAGGCGTTGGCAAAACACACCTTGCCGTTGCCATTGCCCAGTACGCGATTGAGCAGAACTCGATGGCCGCCTACTTTGCCGCTGTTCCGGACCTGATGGATCATCTGCGATCATCGTTCGCACCGGCATCGGAAGAAGGCTACGACGAACGATTCGAGGAAATCCGGACGGCCCAACTCCTGGTACTCGATGATCTCGGCACCGAAAACGCCACACCATGGGCGCAAGAGAAGCTCTATCAGATCATCAATCATCGCTACGTAGAACGGCTGCCGACGGTGATCACCACCAATATCGATATCCGCAAGATCGATGACCGCATTGCGTCCCGCATGCTTGATCATCGCCTGGCGACGCTTGTTGAGATAGACGCACCGGATTACCGACGACCCGGCGAAGCTCGGGGCATTCGTCGCGGATCTACCGGAAGACGCCGCTAATTTCCGCCATTCACGCAGGCGTTCCAGTGTAGAATAGTTGCCATACGGAAAGATGCGATGTGCCTGAGTGTTCTCTATTGGCTGAGAACGAGCATCACCTTGTGCGCATTGACACACGCTGCGAAGAATCGTATGCGAGGAGTTTCACCATCACCGGCGCCCGCATTGCCACACCACGATCAGAGTCACGGCCATGTTGAACATCAGCTGGATTCTGGAGAGACTTTTTGATGTCCGCACCATTGTGGATATTTTGGTTGTCACAGCACTCTTCTACTGGGTACTGTGGGTCGCCCAGGGTACGCGCGCACTCAGCGTTATTCGCGGTATCGTCTTCCTCTTTCTTATCCTGTATCTCACCGGCGAAGTCCTCAACCTCCGCACGCTCAACACGATTCTGGCAACAATCTGGCCGGCGCTGATCATTGCCATTCCGGTCATCTTCCAACAGGAACTCCGACGTGCCTTCGAACAGCTTGGTCACGCCGGTTCCTGGCTGAAGAGCCCGTTCCCAAACCAGGATGAGAGCAGCAGCGAGTTCATGATCGATGAGGTCGTGAGGGCGTCCTATCAACTCTCCCGACTCCGTTATGGCTCGCTTATCGTGCTCGAGCGCGAAACGAACCTGCAGGACTTTGTAGATCGCGGTGTCTCGATCAATGCGGATATAAGCCGCCAGTTACTCATCAACATCTTCTTCCCGAACTCACCCTTGCATGATGCAGCGGTAGTCATCGGCTCGTACCGTATCCTCGCTGCGAGCGTCGTGCTCCCGCTCACCGATAACATTTCCGCCAGTAGCAGTCTCGGCACCCGCCACCGTGCCGGTGTGGGCATCACGGAAGAAAGCGACGCAATCTCCGTCATCGTCTCTGAAGAGACGGGACAGATGTCGGTCGCCCACTCTGGCCGACTCATCCGCAATCTCGATCAGGACCGTTTGCGCCGCGTGTTGCGAACCCTGCTTCGTATCGATCGGCCGGGTGAGCAGGACCTGCCAAGTGGCCCGGTTGATCGCCTGAAGCGGTGGTTCTCAGACAAGCAGCCAGCAGTATCGTCGCCACGAAGTCAGCGACGTCGTGAATCGACTCCGACGCCATGAGAGATACATCACCAGCACCAGCCCATGTGGTCGACAGTCTTGGATCCCGCCTTGGTCGCTCCCACGGCCTACGGCTCCTTACGGCGTTCGTGCTCGCACTCCTGACCTGGGGATGGGTCATGCAAGCCACCGACCCGATCAGCAAGACCCAGCACACCGAGGTAGAAATTGCCCAGCCAGAGCTGGAAAACGATCTCGTGATGGTCACTAACCTTCCCCGGGGCTCAATCACCGTGGAAGGGCCGGAATCAGAAGTAGCGAAGGTGAATCGATCGCTGCTCAGCCTGAGCCTGGATACAACGGAAGTCACCGGTCCAGGGGATTATCGGCTGCCAGTAATCGTGGAGGCACCCGAAACCTCAAACCGCATCACGGTCGACCCTCGCACAATACGTGTGCAGGTGGACGAAACGACGACCCAGGTGATTCCCATCGAAATCGAGGAAACAACTCGTGAGGATTCGACCCGCGCCGTCAACAACATCGTGCCAGACGTATCCCAGGTAACCGTTTCCGGACCGACGTCCGCAGTTGAGCGCGTCCAATCTGTGGTGCTGCCTGTCACCATCGACACACAGACCAGTACGTTCTCCGAGTACTTCACGCCTTATGCAGTAGATGACAACGGACAACGCGTTAGCGAGGTGAATGTCCTCCCCGGCCAGATTCTGACGCGGGTTGAACTTCAATCCCGAGGTCGTCTCGTAACTGTGATCGCCGACATCCAGGGCCAGCCAGCGGATGGATATTCCATTCGCCAGCCAACGGTCATCCCGTCCAGCATTTTGGTCGAAGGGCCTGAGGAAGCGCTGGATGACCTCCTGTTCGTCAATACCGAGCCGGTTGATATCACCGGGGCATCGCAGTCCGTAAGCAGCCGTGTGGGGCTTACAGGCCTCCCGGAGGGTGTCACTGTTGTCGAGCCGCTGAGCGGTCGGGTTGAAGTGCGCGTGGCCATTCAGGACACCTCAGCGAGCACGCAGACGATCCCCAATCTCCCGATAAACGTGTTGAACGTTCCAGATGGCTACAACGCAGTGATCGTGCCGGAAACCATCGATATCTCCGTGCAGGGTTCCGTCGCGACTATCCTGAGCATGACGCCGGATGACATTACGGTCGTTGTGGATGCGAACGGGCTCGACGCAGGTGAGCACACACTGAGCCCTGTGGTGGCATTACCCAACAATGGGGTGATGAGTACTGGAACCAATCCGGAGACCGTGACGGTGATCCTGGAGCCTTCAGAGAGCACTCCTGCACCGGAGTCCAACATGCCGCTGATTGATCTCCCGGACATGTTCGCCGAAAGGCAACAGTATCGGCACAACGCGGTCAGAAGAGTTCGGCTAGCAATCGCAACCAATTAGGCGTTAAACAGAAGAAGCGCGAGGCTTGTTGCCTCGCGCTTCTTTTTGATATCTGTCAGGCCTGGATATCGTCCTGGCCATCTTCTGGCTGGGAGTCATTAATACCGGTGCCTATGTTGGATTCCATCTCATGCGCAAGCAGAATGGCCTCGGCCACTTCCTTCATGGACTTGCGTGCATCCATGCTGGTCTTGCGAATGCGGTGGAAAGCCTCGCTCTCTCGCATGCCGTGAACTTCCATCAGGACGCCCTTGGCGCGCTCAACAACCTTGCGAGTTTCGAGTGCATCCTTCAGTCCACCGACTTCGGTTTCCAGGGTGCGGAACTCCTCAAACCGGGCGCGGGAAAGTTCGATGACGGGCATCAACTCGGCCTCGCGGAACGGCTTGACGACGTACCCAACAACCCCTGCTTCACGGGCGCGCTCTACCAACACCTGGTCGGAATAGGCGGTAAGGAGTACAACCGGGGCGATTTTTTCGCGTGTGAGTTCTTCGGCGGCAGCAATTCCATCCAAATCTGGCATCTGGATATCCATGATCAAAAGATCAGGGCGCATGCGCTTTGCCATGTCTACCGCGGTTCGACCGTCGCCAGCTTCAGCAATCACTTCGTACCCAAGGTGGGTCAGCATCTCGCGCAAATCGAGACGGATGAGCGATTCGTCATCCGCGATGATGATTCGCCACTTCGCTGTGGTTTCGTGTGCACCAGTCATTGTGCGCCGCACCTTCCAACATGAGAAACTGCAAGCTCTGCATAGAGCCGACAGGTCTATCCAAATGTAAGCCGACTGTCCTCTGGTAAAAAAAGCCGGCATGGTGGCGATTGTGCCATCTCATGCCGGGAGGAACTGGTCGGGGCGAGAGGATTCGAACCTCCGACCTCCGGTACCCCATACCGGTGCGCTACCAAGCTGCGCCACGCCCCGTCATTGCACTACTGCCGCCCAAAGTATAAAGCACCCGTAGGCGCCACACAATTTGGGCAGGCAGTATGGAGGCGGTGGTGTCACCGCCTCCATAACCGAATTACTTGACGTCAGCCTTGGCGCCAGCTTCTTCGATCTTGGCCTTGGCAGCCTCAGCTTCTTCCTTGGCCACGCCCTCCTTGATCGCCTTCGGCGCGGAGTCAACCATGTCCTTGGCTTCCTTCAGGCCGAGACCGGTGATCTCGCGGACGGCCTTAATGACCTGGATCTTGTTACCGCCGATGTCGGTGAGAATCACGTCGAATTCGGTCTTCTCTTCCTCTTCAGCAGCTCCACCACCAGCAGCGGCAGCACCGCCGCCAGCAACGGCAACCGGAGCAGCGGCGGAAACGCCCCACTTCTCCTCGAGTGCCTTCACGAGCTCGTTGAGCTCAAGCACGGTCATACCTTCAAGTGTTTCGATAATCTGATTCTGGTCGGCCATTTCGGCTTTCTCCTGTATGCGGGTCACGCGCCCGCGGTTGTAAATGCTCTACTACGATACGAACGCGAGTGGCCTAATCGGCCGCGGACTCGCCATCTCCCATGGATTCCATGCGTGCGTTGACCAGGTAGGCCATCGAACGACTTGGACCACCGAGAACACCGACCGTGCGCGCCATTGGGCTTGCAAGCATGCCCACGAGCTTGCCAAGAAGCTCTTCGCGCGGCGGAAGGCTGGAAATAACCTCAACGTCTGCGGCAGTCATGACCTCATTGTTCATAGAACCGGCCTTAACCTGCAGGATACGAGAGGTTCTGGCGAAATCGGAAACCGCCTTGGCGGCACCGGCAATATCGCCCATCGCGAACACCACTGCTGTTGGTCCTTCGAGGAACTCCTCAAGGCCCTTTACACCAGCTCGCTCGGCGGCAATGCGCACGAGGGTATTCTTCGAAACGCGGAACTCTCCCTCGCTTGCGCGAAGGTTTCCACGGAACTCCTGCATCTGCGATACCGAGAGACCGCGATAGTCGGCAAGAATCACCATATTCGCGTTCTCGAAACGCTCCTGAAGCAGATCGATTTCAGCACTCTTCTTAAGTGTTGGCACTACGTTCACCTCCTTCCATCAGAGATTTTTTGGGGGAATAACTCCCCCGTTCCCTTCAAGAAAATGCGCCCTGGGCAAAAAGCAGCCCAGGGCGCACATCATTCGATGAAACGCAGTCCTGAGCCTCGGTCGGAGATTAAGTGGATTGCTCCACACCGACGGTCTTCGGCCAGTACGATTTTCTGTTCGGTTCTAGCTTGCGCTCGCTGCCTTCGCAAACGAGTCGTTCACGTCCAGATGGATACCAGGACCCATAGTGGACGCGATGGCCAGTGTACGACAGTACACGCCCTTGAGTCCAGTTGGCTG
>CAZYDY010000063.1:1260-8360 GCA_964646245.1 uncultured Sphaerobacteraceae bacterium | reverse complement strand
GCGAGATCTGCATTGAGGCGACTGGTTGCATTCGAGAGCAGGCAGACGGTTCCGAGTTCGCGCGCACGGGTGAGCACATCCTGTGATCCGGGAAGGATCTCGCCGACCGGATCACTCCAGGCGGCTACCGCGCCGGCTCCGTTTGCATCCGGGTACTCGTGTTGCAGGCGTGTCGCTACTTCCTCGCGCCAGGCTTCGTCGGTCATTTTGCCGGTGACTGCTGCGAGCAGGAGATCGGTCTCAAACGAGACCTGGAAGAGCGCCCCTTCGGGCAAGCCGTTGGCGCGCTCTGCGTTCCTCACAATTTCGGGATCCCAATGGCGAATGACGCCATCGAGATCGAAGATGAAAACTCGACTCATGCTGCTGACTGTCCCATGCGATTACGGATGGTGCCGACGATGAACGGCGCCACAACGATAACCACGATGACCAGGAAAATCGAGACGCTGATGGGTCGCTGGAAGAAGACGGTCCAGTCGTTCTGGTTGATTTGCATGGCCCTGCGGAAATGCGTTTCGGCGAATGGGCCGAGAATGGCGGCGACCACACATGGCCCGACCGGGATGCCGAAGCGACGCATGACGTAGCCCATGATTCCGAGCGCATAGAGCACAACCAGGCCTGTGATGCTTTGGCTTTGTGCCCAGGTACCCAAGCCAGCGAAGACGAGAATGCCGCTATACAGCCACGGACGCGGGATGCTAAGCAGTTTCACCCACATACCGACCAGCGGCAGGTTGAGGATGAGGAGCATGAGGTTACCGATGTAGAGACTGGCGATAAGGCCCCAAACGAGATCCGGCTGGTGATCGAACAACTGCGGACCGGGGTTGAGATTGTATCGCTGGAATGCGGCGAGCATGATGGCCGCGGTAGCAGTGGTTGGCAGGCCGAGTGTCAGCAAGGGTACGAGTGTACCGGCGGCCGATGCGTTGTTTGCCGCTTCCGGGCCGGCGACACCTTCGATAGCGCCGTGGCCGAAGTCCTCAGGATGTTCGGAGAGCTTTTTCTCCAGCGAATAGCTGAGGAACGTGGGGACTTCCGCACCGCCTGCTGGCAGGGATCCAATGGGAAACCCGATGGCTGCTCCGCGGAGCCAGGGTTTCCAGCTGCGGCGCCAATCCTCTTTGGTCATCCAGCTGCCTTCGATGTTCTCGATTTTGCCTGGCGTGGATCGTAGCCTGGATGCGGTCCAGAGGGTTTCACCAACAGCAAAGAGGCCGACGGCGATCGTGACGACATCGATACCGGCGAGGAGATGCTGATTGCCGAACGTGTATCGGGCTTCGGCGGTGAGGGAATCCAGGCCGACAAGACCGAGGGATAGTCCGATGAAGAGGCTGATGAGTCCACGGACGCGAGATTCGCCGAGCAAGGTGCTGACCGTGGTGAAGGCGAGCACCATGATCATGAAGTACTCGGGGCTTCCGAACTTACGGGCGAGATCGGCCATGACCGGTGCGACAAATGTGAGTCCGAGCGTGGCGATACTACCCGCGATGAACGAGCCGATGGCAGCGGTAGCGAGAGCTGCTGCCCCGCGCCCCTTGCGGGCCATCTTGTTGCCTTCCAGCGCGGTAATGATGGAGGCGCTTTCGCCAGGGGTATTGAGCAGGATTGAGGTGGTTGATCCACCATACATGCCGCCGTAGTAGATGCCCGCAAACATAATGAATGCGGAGGTTGGCTCCAGCGTATAGGTAACTGGCAAGAGCAGGGCCACGGTGAGCGCTGGCCCGATGCCTGGCAGCACGCCGACAAAGGTTCCGAGCAGAACGCCGAGCAGTGCCCAGCCAAGGTTTTCGAATGTAAGCGCGATGGCAAAGCCATCCATCAGGGAGTTAAACGTCTCCACTGGTTTCCTCCCCGATTAGAACCCGATGTAGGTGAGCCAGCCGTTAGGCAGCCGCACACCGAGCCAGGAATCGAACGCGATGAAGACGGCCATTCCGAGAGCGAGGCCGATCACGATATTGAGCAATATGTTTTTCGAGCCCATTGCGGTGCTACAGATGGCGAACATGACACCTGCGGCGATGGCGAAGCCGGCTGGCTGCACCAGGAGGGCAAATGCGGTGAGGCCAACACCGATCATGATCAGCGTGACCCAATCTGCATCGGCATCGACGTCGACATCTTCACTGTCTTCGCCTGCCGAGATCTGGTTGGGAGTACGGAAGATATCGATCACGTACCAAACGCCCACGATTAACATGCCGGAGCCAACGAGCTGCGGGAAAATCCTGGGGCTAATACGAACCCCTGGCGGTATTCGAAAATCACGTGCCAACCAGAGCATAGCTATGGCTGCAACAATAATTACGCCTGCAACAATAAGCTCACTCCAGCGTTCGAAACCTTTCAGTTCGCGCGCTTCGGTGAGCCCTTCAATACTTGGTGGGTACTCGCTCTGCATATTCTCTTCCCGAGGGAGCGCGGGGAGCCGAAGCTCCCCGCATTTCACACGTTGTTATTCGGCTTCGAGCAGTCCGAGATCGGTGAGGATCTGGTTGACGCGCTCGTTCTCTTCGGTGATGAACTCTACGAAGTCGTCACCGGCGAGGAACTGGTTACTCCAGTCGAAGTTCTCCAGGGTTTCCTTCCAGTTATCGGAATCGTTGAGCGCAGTGATCGCCTCGATCATTGCCTCGCGGTCGGAATCCTCGAGCTCTGGCGGAGCGACGATTCCGCGCCAGTTGGAGAGTTCGACATCGATGTCTGATTCCTTCAGGGTTGGGATGGACTCGTCTCCGCCTTCATCGCGACCGGAGACTGCCAGAGCGCGAAGCTCACCGGCTTCGATCTGCGGGAGCCATTCGCCGATACCGGAGACGCCAGCTGTGGTCTCGTTGCCGAGGAGTGAGGAGAGTGCCTCGCCACCGCCGGAGAACGGGACGTAGTTGATGAGGCCAGGATCGACATCCTGATCCTGCGCGATGAGGCCGACCAGGAGGTGATCGGTACCACCGGCCGAGCCACCGGCCCAACTGACGGCTTCTGCATCTTCCTTGAACATGGCCATGAGGTCGTCGATGGTTTCGAGATCGCTGGCCGCAGGGACGACGATGACTTCCCACTCACCGGTGAGGCGAGCGATTGGCGTGGACTGATCGAGGCCGACCGGAGCCTGGTTCAGGCCGATGGCGCCGATCATCACGAGGCCCATCACCATCATCATGTGGCCATCGCCACTGTGCTGGCTGGCGAGTTCGGCGAGGCCGATGGTGCCGCCGGCACCTTCCACGTTGAACACTTCAACGGTGTCAATAATTCCCGCTTCCTGCAGGTTGCGCTGGATCTCGCGTGCAGTGGAATCCCAGCCACCGCCGGGAGCAGCCGGAGCCATGACCTGGAGCGTTTCGGACGTCCAGTCATCCTGCGCGAATGCGGTGTTTCGGAGCACTGCAGGTGCGAGCGTGCTTGCCGCAGCCAACGTTGTAAACGTACGACGATTCAAGGCCTTCATAATCATCTCTCCTTCTTTGCCGCAGGCGATTCCCGCAGCTCTTTATTTGAACTGGATTCATGTTAACAGAGAAGCGGCAATCATGCCTGATTAACCGCGAACATAACGAACGGGCACCAGATATGGAAAGCCTGGTGCCCGTTTTGTGAGTATTTGCGTTTCAGCCGCCGGGTTATGCCTTCATCTTGCCGGTGAGTTCGGTAAAGAACTTGCCGACGATCATGTTCGCTGCGGGCTGGATGACACGGCTGCCGATGCGGGCGAGCATGCCACGGACGCTGGCGTCGCCTTCGTAAACGACCTTTGTTTCGTTCTCGCTGATTTCCTCGAACTTCACGGTGCCTACTCCGCTGAGCTGTCCCTGCGGGCCCTTGCCCTCGATGTGCATGGTGAAGCCTTCGGGTCGGTTGTCGTCGGTGATTTTGACCTTGCCGTCGTACTTGCCCTTGATCATCGCGACGCCGATGGTCATGGTGGCGAGGTATTCATTGGGGCCGATTTCTTCCAGCTTCTCGCAGCCCGGAAGCGCATCCTTGAGGGTTTCGGGATCGAGCATGGCATCGTATACGGCTTCGCGGCTGGCAGGTACTGTTTGTTCGCCATTGAGTTTCATTGTGTTGGTCTCCTCGTTTGCACCGCCTGAATCGGCGGGCGATCTCTGTATGTTGCAGGTATTGTGCCAGTTCTGCAGGTTTTGTCACCATTCCCGGCGGAGTTGGCGGCTGTGAAGATATTGTCCAGTTAACATCTCTCCCATATACTCACAGGCGACACCAGAGCCTGAACAACGGCGATCACGGCGAGCTGGATACGCCCCCTAGTTGATTGGAGACACGAACGTGGATACCAAGCAAGAAGTATTTTTCGATTTGGCAGCCAAAGTGAGCGAGGGAACGATCTCTCGACGAGCTGCAATCCAGCGCGGAACCGCTGTTGGCCTGGGTGCTGCGAGCCTGATGGCGCTCGGAGCGATGCCACTTGCCAGTGCGCAAGATGCGACTCCTGATCCGGATGCGAAGCCAGGTGGAACGCTGCGCGTTGGCCTTTCGGCTGACCCGGCGGAGCTTGATCCGCACAAGACCAACCTGACCGCTGCCTGGCACATTATTGAGCACGTGTACAACGGACTGGTTACGACCAACCCCAGCCTTGAGCCGGTACCAAGCCTTGCAGAAAGCTGGGAAGTGTCGGAAGACGGACTGACCTACACCTTCCACATTCGCCAGGGTGTGATGTTCCACAACGGTCGCGAGCTGGTGGCTGAGGATGTGAAGTACAGCTACGACCGCATTCTCGATCCGGAGACCGCTTCTCCTGCGGCGGCAGACCTTGCCAATGCCGAAAGCATCGATGTGGTGGACGAGTACACCGTCAATATCACGCTTGGTAGTGCAGACAGCTCGTTCCTGGCGAAGCTGATGGGCAGTTCCCTGGCGATTGTTCCTTCGGAGGTCGTGGAAGCCGAAGGCGACCTGATGAACACCATGGTCGGAACCGGCCCGTTCAAGTTCATTGAATACGTGCCGAACAGCATGGTGGTGGTAGAAGCCAACCCGGATTACTGGGAAGAGGGCCTGCCATTCCTGGATGGTATCGAGTTCCAGATCGTGCCGGATAACACCGCACGCACAACTGCGTTGAGCAGCGGGACTGTTGATTTCATCGAGTACGCGCCGGCGCAGGATATGGCGATCTTTGATGCGGATGACACGCTCAAGGTTACCGGCGATGCGAACACCAACATCCGCTACTTCGCGTTCAACACTGAAGTAGAGCCGTTCAACGATGTGCGCGTGCGCCAGGCGATCAGCATGGCTGTGGACCGCGGACCGATCATTGATGCCGCGATCTTCGGCGCCGGACAGCCGACGAACATCATCTTCCCCGAGACCTACTGGGCTGGCTACGAGAGCGAGATTCCTGAGCCAGACATTGAAGGTGCGAAGGCCCTGCTGGCAGAAGCTGGTTACCCGGATGGATTCACCACCGAGTTGCACAGCTGGAGCCAGTATCCGTTCCTCTCCAACGCAGCCATTGTGTTGCAGGAGCAGCTGAAGCAGATTGGTGTTGAAAGCGAACTCCGCTTCGAGGAGAACGCCACCTACCTGGCCAACTACTTCGCCAGCGAGTTCGAGATTTCGGTCACCGGCACCAGTGCCTACGTTGACCCGAACGATGTGATCCAGAGCAACTTCAGCTCTGACTCCGGTAACAATGCCTCGCAGTATGCAAGCGAGGAAATGGATTCACTGATCGTGGCCGGTATGGAAGAAACCGACCAGGCAGCCCGTGCCGAGATCTATCGTGAAATTCAGGAACTGATCAAGACTGACCTGCCGTGGGTGAACCTGTTCATCGCCAGTCAGTACGAAGCGATGAAGGACTTCGTGATGGGTTACGACCACATCCCGACAGGCTCCAACATGAGCTTCAAGAAGGTCTGGCTGGACCAGTAACCAGAACCCGACATCAGACTGCAAAGCCCCGATCACGTTGTGGTCGGGGCTTTGTTATTCAACGAACCACGACGGAATAACGAAAGGATGGAACGAAATCCGTGCTGTAGAAGTTCTGGTTAACGGGAAGGAAGGAGCGCAGTTGGCGCTGCTACACTTCTGCTGTGCCTCAGTTGGTGGGGCTCACAATATGTACATCACGAAACGGGGCCTGGTACACAGATGAGTGATGCCAATAGTACGACGCCGGGATCTCAAGCCGAGAATCCAGTGATCGAAGCGCGTAACTTCACGAAGAAGTACGGGAAGTTCACCGCGCTCGATTCCATTAACCTATCGATCCCCCGGGCGTCTGTAGGATTGCTGGGTGCCAATGGTGCCGGCAAGTCCACACTGATCCGCAGCCTGCTCGGCATTATCAAACCAAGCAGCGGTGACGCGAGTGTGGTGGGCTATAACACCAAATCGCAGGGAATTAAGGTTCGCGAGAACGTCGGCTACATGCCAGAGGCAGACGCCCTGCCGATGGGTACGACCGCCGCTGATTTCGTTGGCCATATGGCTGAGATGAGCGGATTACCTCCCCGCCAGGCGCGGCAGCGGGCTGCCGATGTACTGCAGCAGGTAGGACTCGGCGAAGAGCGCTATCGACTTATCAAGGGATTCAGCACCGGTATGCGGCAGCGCGTGAAGCTGGCGCAGGCGATAGTGCATGATCCCAAGCTGGTTTTCCTGGATGAGCCCACCGCCGGTATGGACCCGCAAGGCCGGGATGAAATGCTGGAGCTGGTGGAGCGTATTTATAACCGCATGGGCATCAGTGTGGTGTTCAGCTCCCACATTCTTGAAGATATCGAACTTGTTTGCGATTACGTGGTGATCCTGGATCAGGGTCGCGTACTGGCCAGCCAGAGCCTGAAGCACGATAACGACAACCTTGGTGAGGTGATTGTGCAGGTTGATGGCAACCAGGCCGCTTTCGCCGGGGCGTTGCAAGCCCAGGGTGCCAGTGTGCGCGAGGACGAAGACCCATCGACGGGCCAGGCGATCATCGTTGTGGATGTTCACGACGAACGAATGTACGACGTGATCCGCAATGTGGCCGTGGAGCAGAAATCCGTGATCCGCAAACTGCGGTCGCGATCCCGCAGCCTGGAAGATCTCTATCTCGGCAG
>CAZYDY010000063.1:0-1160 GCA_964646245.1 uncultured Sphaerobacteraceae bacterium | reverse complement strand
ACCCAGGCAATTGTGATCATGTTGGGCATTTCGCTGGTAGCGGCCCTTATTCTGCGGTGGCGCTACGCCCCGCGGGACGATGCATAGGGGGAGCGAACAATGGCTACTGAGCAGAACATCAACACACCAGACCACAAAGGTGTCACCGGCCAGGCCGAAAAGACATCAATCACGTTCGATGGAGTGAGTCGCTGGTTCGGGGATATCGTGGCGCTGAGCGATGTCAGTTTTCGCATCGGGCCTGGTGTCACCGGGCTCCTGGGTCCGAATGGTGCCGGCAAGAGCACGGCTCTCAAGATCATGGCGGGGCTGTTGCCTCCTTCCAGCGGCAGCTCGGAGATTATGGGCAAGCCGGCCCGGGCAGATATCTCTGCCTACAGTGAGCTGGGCCTGGTGGCCGAGCATGAGGTCATCTATCCGTTCCTGAGTGGACGTGAGTATGTGCACCTCAACGCGAAGTTACAGGGGCTGAAGGACGCAAAAGCCGCTACGGAACGGGCAATTGAACTGGTGAACATGGGCGATGCTGCCAATCGCAAGGTGGGTGGCTACAGCAAGGGTATGCGTCAGCGTATCAAGATCGCTGGTGCCCTTGTGCACAATCCCGATGTGATCCTGATGGATGAGCCGCTCAACGGAACGGACCCGGTACAGCGCGCCGAGATTATCAAGCTGATTCGCCAACTTGGGCGCGAAGGCAAGACCGTGGTGGTGAGCAGCCATGTGTTGGTGGAGGTCGAGCGCTTTGCGCAGGACATCCTGGTGATCATCAATGGAAAGCTCGGGGCTGCGGGTGACTTTCGCACGATCCGCGATCGTATCGATTCGCATGACCATGAGATTCGGATCATCTCCTCGGATTCACGTGCCCTTGCCGGATTGCTGTTTAGTCAGCCAATGGTGAGTGGTGTTCGTGTGGACAAGCAAGATCGACTGCTGGTGCAGACAACGGACGTGCGGGAGTTCTTCCGCATGGTACCGGCCGCAGCCCAGCATGGCGATATTCGCCTGTTCGAAATGCAACCAACCGATGATTCCCTGCAGTCGGTATTTAGCTACCTGGTAAACCAGTAGGCACTTTGGAAATACGGAGAACTACGTGACCATTACAGCACTCACCATCCGCCAGTTTCTAAAGAGCCGATCCCTGGTTGTTATTA
>CAZYDY010000062.1:0-8398 GCA_964646245.1 uncultured Sphaerobacteraceae bacterium | reverse complement strand
ATGTTTCGATTATCGATAGCAATCGAGAGATACAAGGTCGCATTCTTGGGGTTGCCAAAAACGGTGGATTGCGGTTGTCTGTAGAGGGCTCTGAGCGGGTTGTGGTGGCGGGCGAAATTTCGCGCGGACCTCGCCCGATTGGTGGCTCGAACGTGAACTGAGATATCAGGTTCGCTGGTATACTTCTCGCATTCTATGGGTTGTTTGGCTGTATCAAGCAAAGGTGAATCCTTCGAAATGAATTTTGAATACACGGAAGAACAAGAGCAAGTACGAGAGATGGTGCGTGAGTTCGCAGCCCGCGAAGCCGCACCTCACATTCGCGAATGGGATACCAAGCAGAATTACTCCCGCGACATCATCGACAAGATGGGTGAAGCCGGAATTCTCGGTCTGCCAATTCCTGAAGAGTATGGTGGCCTCGGACTCGATTACGTCAGCCTCGCGCTTGCCTGCGAGGAGATGGAGTATGTGGATACCACGCTCCGCGTTGTGCTCAGTGTTCACATCGGCCTGAACAGCCTCACACTGCTGCAGTGGGCGAATGAAGAGCAGAAGCAGCGCTTCCTGGTTCCACAGGCACGTGGTGAGAAGATCGCGACGTTCGGCCTCACTGAGCCGGGCGCAGGTACTGATGCCGCTGCAATCGACACCACGGCCAAGAAGGATGGCGATGATTACATCCTTAATGGCTCCAAGATGTGGATTTCCCTCGCCGATATCGCTGACAACTTCCTTGTATTTGCCACTCTCGATAAAGATGCGGGCCACAAGGGTATGACCGCCTTCATTGTGGAGCGCGGTATGGAAGGCTTCACCACCGGCACGATTCACGGAAAGCTCGGCGTGCGCGCTGGCAATACCGGCGAGATGAGCTTCAACAATGTTCGCGTTCCGGCTGCCAATCGAATTGGTGAAGAAGGCGAAGGCTTCAAGATCGCCATGAGCGCCATCGATCAGGGACGTTTCACCGTTGCGGCCGGCGCGGTAGGCCTCACCAAGGCTGCGCTCGATGCGAGTACCAAATACTCCAATGAGCGCCACACCTTCGGTGTACCGATCGGCAAGCACCAGCTGGTGCAGCAGATGATCGCCAAAATGGTTGCTGGCCGTGAAGCCAGTGAACTGCTCGTGATGAAGGCTGCTGAGCTGAAGAATCGGGGTATCCGTAATACCAAGGAAACCTCGCTGGCCAAGTGGTATGCCTGCGATGTCGCCCTGCAATCGGCTGACGATGCCATTCAGATCCACGGATCGTACGGCTTCGCAGACGATTACCCGGTGGAGCGCATGTGGCGTAACGCCCGTGGTTCGGTGATCTACGAAGGAACTCGCGAGATTCACCAAATCGTCCAGGCGGAGTACGAGCTTGGCTACCGTGTCGACAAGCCGCTGAGCAATCCTCAACCGCCGGCACAAGGTTTCGGCGAGTAACCATCCCGGTATCGGGGTCAATCTGATGATTACATGGGGCCCGAGGAACACCACCTGCGGGCCCCTGTTTCTTAAGTGAAAGAGTTGTTTATGGGAAGCGTAATTCTGGGTGGAGCGCGAACACCGTTCGGGCGCATGGGCGGGGGCCTCGCTGCCAAATCGGCTGTTGAGCTCGGTACGATCGCTGCGCGTGCGGCAATAGATCGATCTGGTGTGGACGATGACGCCATTAAGCACGTCATTTTGGGGCAGGTGTTGCAGGCGGGAGCCGGGCAGAACCCGGCCCGGCAAGTCTCGATGAGCACGGGGCTGGACAAGACTGTCACCTCCGAGACCATTAACCGCGTGTGCGGATCGGGACTTCGCGCAATCAGCCTTGCCGATATGCAGATTCGTCTTGGCGAGAGTCCGGTTATCCTCGCTGGCGGTATGGAGAGCATGAGCAATGCTCCCTACGCACTGCCGAAGGCACGCTCGGGCTATCGCATGGGAGACGGCACGCTCGTGGATCTCATGGTGCATGACGGATTAACCTGTGCCGTCGCCAATGTGCACATGGGAATCCACGGCGGGAATGTCGCTGCTGAAGAAGGTGCCAGCCGTGAGGATCAGGATGCCTGGGCATTGCGCTCGCACGAGCGCGCACTGGCAGCAATCGACAGCGGACGCTTTGGCGAGGAGATTGTGCCGGTCGAGATTGTGACCCGTAAGGCGACGACCGTCGTTGATACGGATGAGGCTCCCCGGCGTGAGACCAGTCTGGAAGCATTGGCGAAGCTGAAGCCGGCGTTTGACCCCGGTAGCACGGTTACGGCTGGCAATGCACCAGGCGTCAACGATGGTGCTGCTGCTGTGGTCGTCGCAGACGCAGAGTGGGCAAGTGCCAATGGACACACGCCGCTCGCCGAGATTCTCGCCTCCGGTCAGGCGGCCTGGGATGTGCCGTACCTGGCGTTCACGCCGGAGATGGCGATCCGGAACGCACTTCAGAAGGCCGGACTCACCGTAGAAGACGTCGATATATTCGAAATCAACGAGGCGTTTGCAAGCGTCGCGATGATCTCTGCGCAACGCCTTGGAGTTGATCCGGAGAAGGTCAATGTCAATGGTGGATCTGTTGCGCTTGGGCATCCGATCGGTGCGAGTGGTGCCCGACTCGCCATCACTGCCATCAACGAGCTGAAGCATCGTGGTGGAGGAATCGCTGCTATTGGTATCTGCTCAGGCGGAGGCCAGGGTGATGCCATGATCCTGCGGGTTAACGCGTGAGTCGGGATCAATTCGCCAAACGCTTTCCTGGTGCCATTATCCTCCCGTGGGAGGGAACCTGGCCAACAATAGCGGATGATGCCTTTGTCGCTCCGGGTGCTGTGGTCATCGGCAATGTCACGATCGGCTCGCAATCGAGCATTTGGTTCAACACCGTGGTGCGGGGCGATATCGCACCGATCACCATTGGTGAGCGATCCAGCGTGCAGGATTGCACCGTTGTGCATGTGAATATGGATGCGCCGACGGTTATTGGCAACGATGTCACTGTAGGACATAGCGCCCTCGTGCATGGGACCACCGTGCATGATGGTGTTTTGGTAGGAATGGGCGCGATCCTGATGTCTTATTCCCAGATAGGTGCAGGAGCAGTTATCGCTGCTGGCGCGCTGATTCCCGAGCGGACACACGTACCCGAGAATGCCGTTATGGTCGGCATGCCTGCGAAACAGCGCAGTGAACTTGATGAAAACCAGGCGCAGCACCTGGCGGGCATACCCCCACGATATGTGCGGGTGAGCCGGCAATACATCGCGGAAATAACGAACCTGGAGAACGCCGATGAGCATTGATCTTCATGTGGATGGGGCAATTGCTACCGTAACCATCAACAATCCAAAAGAATTGAATGCGCTGGATGTCGATCACCTGCGTGAGCTTGTCCAGACGTTTAAAGACCTGGGTGCGCGAAACGACGTTCGGGCGATTTTGCTCACAGGCGAAGGTGATCGCGCGTTTGTGGCTGGCGCAAACATCAAACGGATGAGCGGGATGAGCAAGGCGGAGGCGCGTGAGTTTGGTGAACTTGGTCACGCAGTAGGTCTCGCCATTGAAGCGACTCCTCAACCGGTGATCGCGGTGATCAACGGCTTCGCACTCGGTGGTGGCTGCGAGATTTCACTCGCGTGCGACATCCGTATATGTAGTGATAACGCCGTGTTCGCACAACCCGAGGTTGGCCTGGGTATACCACCAGGCTGGGGAGGTACCCAGCGCTTGCCGCGGCTTGTCGGCAAGGGGATTGCCAGTGAATTGATTTTCACGGGCCGACGCGTGAAAGCCGATGAAGCGCTCCGCATTGGACTCGTCAACGCTGTTCACGAGCAATCGGCGCTCATGGATGAGGCACATCGGCTTGCTCAGTCCATTAGCAAGAATAGCCCGGCAGCCGTGCGGTTGAGCAAGCAGCTTATCGCCGATATTGAAAACTATGGTTATGAAGAAGGTCTGACTCGAGAGGGCGAGGCCTTCGCGGAGATGTTTGAATCACACGACCAGCGTGAAGGCATGAATGCCTTCGTGGAAAAGCGTGAAGCTGTATTTGAGGATGGGGAAGGAAGCGACCGATGAAGATCGCAGTACTAATCAAGCACACGGTTGATGTGCGGAGCGTGCGCATTAATCCGGAAACAGGCGAGCCGGGCCTGGAGGGCAAGCCGGGACTCGATCGAGCCGACTTGCATGCTATCAGTGATGCTGTTGACCTGCGCGAATCCGGCGAGGGTATCGTAACCGTCGTTGGCCTTGGTCCGGCGGCCATGAAGGATGATCTTGTCACCGCGCTCGCAACTGGTGTCGATGAAGCGATCCACGTGCTGAGCGAGGACGATTCGGATTCTCTTTATACTGCCCGCGCACTCGCTGAAACACTTCGGGACGGGGAGTTCGATGTAATCATCGCAGGCAAGCTCGCCGAGGACTATGGCGCCGGCCAGGTTGGTATGCAGGTAGCTGAGCTTCTTGATATCCCGCACCTTTCCGGAGTGCTGAGTGCACAGCAGGATGGTGATCAACTCAAGGTGAACTATGAGCTTGATGGTTTCCCCGATGAGATCACCCTGCCCACCCCGGTGCTGTTGGTACAGACAGCACGCGAAGGCGAACCCAAGCGCCATTCATCCCTCCGCGGCATGATGGCCGCAAAACGCAAGACCGTGGAACAGCGTGAGGCAACAGCCGATACCGCGACCGAGCTGCAGTGGACGGCTCCCATGGCGGCCCGACGAGGTGGTGATCGCGTGGTTTTGCGAGACGAGGATCCCGCTGATGCCGCGAAGAAGCTGGCCGATTGGCTGAAAGAACATCGCCTGGTTGGCTAGAAAGCAAAGTGCAATGTCAGAGAAGAACGGCGTTCTGATTCTGGGAGAGGTCTTCGCTGGAATCATCTCCCCTCATACACACGAAATGTTTACTGCCGGCAAGGAGTTGGCAGACAAGCTCGGCGAACCGCTGACGCTTGCGATGCTGGGTTCGTACTTCGAGGAAGCGGAGCCCTACCTCGAGACACTGGACGAGAGCATCAACGTCGTGTGGCACGAAGTTGAGGAAGAAGAGCCTTTCCCCTATATGGCGTGGAGGGATGTCGCCGCGGAGGTGGTTCAGGGTCAGCCGTGGCGCGTTGTAATCTCGCCAGGAACAGGCATCGGCGTCGACTGGACGCCACGTGTGGCTGCAAGGCTCGGCCTGCCGCTCGCAAGCTGGGGAACCGGAGTTGATGTGGTAGATGGCCGCGTTTCAGTTTCTCGAGACGTGCTCGGTGGCCGGGCCGAGACGAACGTCAGTTGCGATGCAGACACCACGTTCATGATCGCGCTGGAGCCGGGCATGATTGAGCCGAGTGATATCGGTACGGCCGAAGCACTGACCCTGGCAGATGTCTTCGCTGAGTTCGCTCCGGATTCGGACGCGACCGATGTCTCCAGCGGATCGTCTCGCCCATCGCTCACCGAGGCGGAACGGGTGGTCTCCGGCGGCCGCGGTATTCGCGATGCAGACGGCGTGAAGAAACTGGAAGCATTGGCGGATGCGCTAAACGCCGCCATTGGTGCCTCCGGTGCTGCGGTAATTCAGGAGATTCTGCCGCATGAAATGCAGGTGGGATCCAGCGGTGTGGTGATTCGTCCCAAGCTGTACATGGCCGTTGGCCTGAGTGGTACAGCACAGCACACCTACGGTATGAAGGATGCGCAATACATCGTGGCAATTAACCAGGATGAAGGTGCGCCAATTTTCCAGATGGCTGATTTCGGCATCGTGGGCGATCTGCATCAGATTCTGCCTGCGCTTGTTCAGGAACTCAAGGCTTAAATCATGGATCGCGGGAACTGCGACATCGTCATAGTCGGTATGGGGCTCGGTGCTGCGGCTATCGCGAAGCGATTGGCGCAGACCGGTTCCAGCATCGCCATGCTTCCCGGTGCGGGGCACGCCCGTTTCAAACACCTGGAGGGTGGGGTGGTAGACCCGGCAATTCTTCGTGAGGCGTTTGGCGATATTTCGACTGCGCCACTCACCGAAATCGGGACATATCACGTGTTTCGACGGGATGAGCTCGAAGAATGGGCGATTCACCAGCTTGGAGATTCGGTCGCAATAGTGTCCGAATTCGAAGAAGCGCTCACCATTCCACACGATACGGGGAAGACTTCACTCCTGGACGATTCTGGCAAGCAGAAGATGACCGCGAACCTGATTGTTCTGACCGAAGGTGCGAACCCGAAGATCGGCATTGCTGCGCGATTGCGCCAGGATTTCGACCCGGAGGATATGATCCATTTCGGTCGTACTATGGTTCCCGGTGCAAGAATCGAAGCTCCTGTAACCGGTTCATGGCGCACGGCGAGCAATATGCCGGCGCGGTACATTTTGATCCCCCAGGCAGAAGGTGCGAGTGTCAGTGTTTCCGTTCGTATAGAGAACGTCATGCGCGCCGGGCGCGATGGACGGGCTGTCCTCGCGGAGTTCCTTGCCAGTGAGCAGGCGCGAGAACTCGGAATCCCTGAAGAGCACGGTGAGATTGGCATGGAGCTGGTGCCATTATTGCCTGACCGGGGCAGGGGGATGATTGGTGCACACAACATCATGATCTCGCTTGATGCGAATGGTGTTATCGATGCGCGTTCACTGCGTCGGTATGATGCGATGATCAGCGCCGGCCGCGAAATGGGCTCCATGATGGCGCGCGAGTGGCCGCACCTGGTTGAGTGGCATGAGTTGGGCGTGTCCATGTGGGATGTGTTCACCTCTGGACGCAGACCGTATCATGAAGATAGCAATACCGGATTCATAGAAGATGGACCCGGCCGAAGACGCGGATTGTTGAGTCGATTGTTCAATCGGAAACCCTCATTTGATCCAGCCTCTTTTGAAAGGAACCACGAATGACAAATCTGGAACCAAAAATTACGTACATGTCCACCCCCGCCGAAATCGAGGCAATGCACGGAAAGTTTGATGATGCGCTCGCAGAGGTGGAGAAGGGCTTTGGCCAGGACCTGCCGATGATCATCAATGGCGAGGACCGCGCGGGTAGTGAGCGGTTTGAGGTGATTGCCCCGGCCCGTACCTCCACCGTTCTCGCGACGCTCCCGAAGGCCAGCCACGCAGAAGTGGATGAGGCGGTAGCTGTTGCGGAAGCGTTCCAGCCTGAGTGGGCTGCGAAAACTCCTGAAGAGCGTGTACGCATTATCAAGTCCGCTGCGAACAAGATCCGCGAGCGCAAGTTCGTGATCAGCGCAGTGATGATTCATGAGGCAGGCAAGAGCCGCACCGAAGCCATCGGCGAAGTGGAAGAGGGCGCCGACCTGCTCGACTACTACGCTGATGTTTACCTCGAGAACAATGCGTACGTCATCCAGATGGGTGCCGAGGATCCTCGGGAGCGCAACAAGTCTGTAGGCCGACCATTTGGCGTGTGGGGCATTATGGCTCCGTTCAACTTCCCACATGCTCTTGCGGCGGGTCCGATCGGTGGCGCGCTTGTGACCGGTAATACCGTTGTGTTCAAGCCAGCCAGTGCTACTGCGTTGAGCGGATATTTCCTCGCTCGTGCGCTGTTGGACGGCGGAATCCCGGCCGGGGCGTTGCAATTCGTAACCGGCGGCGGTGAACAGGTGGGTAACTACCTCGTGCATCATCCGGATATCGATGGTGTGGTCTTCACCGGCTCCAAGGAGACTGGCATGGAGCTGTACAACAGCTTCAGCAAGGTGTATCCGAAGCCGATCATCATCGAGATGGGCGGCAAGAACCCAACTATTGTCACAAAGAATGCCGACCTGGAGAAAGCGGTAGAAGGCGTGGCTCGCTCTGCGTTCGGATTCTCCGGCCAGAAGTGTTCTGCGTGCTCCCGCGCGTATGTAGACGCTTCCATCTATGACGAGTTCATGGACAAGCTGGTTAAGCGAACGGGTGAACTGCAGGTTGGAGAACCGACCGACAAGGCGACGTTCATCGGCCCTGTTATTGACGAAGGTGCAGTGAAGCGATTCGAGGAAGCGGTTGAAATCGCGAAGAAGAGCGGTGGCACCGTTCGATTTGGCGGTGAGCGTTTGACCGATGGAGACTTGGCTGACGGCACATTCGTCGCACCAACCATTGTCGATAACCTGCCGCTTGATAATGAACTCTTCAAGCGTGAGCTGTTCCTGCCATTCCTGACAGTTGCTTCGGTGGATTCCCTCGAGCAGGCAGTGAAGGAATCGAACGACGTGGAGTACGGCCTGACCGCCGGTATCTTCACCGAAGACCAGGACGAGATCGACTACTTCTTCGACAACATTGAAGCTGGTGTTATCTACGCCAACCGCAAGGGCGGGGCAACTACCGGTGCATGGCCGGGAAGCAACTCGTTCAGTGGATGGAAGGGTAGCGGTTCTTCTGGCAAGGGCGCGCTTGGTCCTTACTACCCAAGCCT
>CAZYDY010000061.1:6045-8458 GCA_964646245.1 uncultured Sphaerobacteraceae bacterium | reverse complement strand
TCAAGTCCGCGCACGACCGCATCAGCGGCCTGCCATCGGCCGAGGTTGTCCGCCAGCAGACGCAGGCTTTCTTCTTTCAAATCCGGCGCTATACCGTATTTCTCAATGGCCGCCTTGCGACGTGATTCAGTTTCGGCATATGCCTGGTCGAGCTCGGCGCGTTCCTGCTCGAGGTCGTGCCATCGATCGGCCTTTTCCTGCTCGACGAGGGCGACCTTCAGTTCATTTCTCAGCTCGCCCAGCAAGTCGCGGATGTTCTTCGCTCGCCACTCTTCGGGTTGAGGGAGTGGCAGGGAAGCATATTTGCTCTCCAGCTCCGCGGCAATGCGAGGTGAATCTGAAGACGTGAAGTACCAGGCAAGGATCACCACGATGATGCCGACTGCAGTGAGAATCCACCAGAGAGGATCGACTGATGTTGCCAACACAGCACCGGCAGCAGCCAGAAGCACTCCGGCGCCAATACCGGTCCAGCGCGCCATGCCGGTTTGCTGACGCTGTTCGGCTGCGTTCGGATGTTGTAATCGCGTTTGCAGCGTTTCCACACCCTGCTGCAACGCTTCGAGGTTTTCAGGCGGGGTCACGCCGCCGAGCCACATTTCGACTTCGTCACGGGCGGTGCGACGTGAGCGAATTGTTTCGTAGGACGCTGCGATGTCCGCGAACTCGCGCATACCGTTCGCGTCAACGGCGGCAAGTTGTTCATCGTTCAGATCCGCTGCCAGTCGGTTTTGATGGGTTGATCGCTCTGAAGTCGCAGAAGCGACGTCGCGATCTGCAATGGCAATGAGCTCGTCGATTTCCGCCTGTTGCTCATACGTGTGCCGCAGCGTCTTCAGCTGATCGGCGGGATTCTTCGCATGACCAATGCCGGTTTCGTCAATCAGCGTTTGCCAACGGTCTCGCTGCCGGGTTGCTTCGTCGATTTTGCTGGTCTGTTTCGCGATCTCGCTTGTGAGATCAGCGATCTTTCCAGATTCTTCTCCAGTCAGGGATCTGACCGCGGCCGGGAAGCTTTCGATTTCGGCGGCGATTTCTTCCGCATCCGAGCGGAGGCGTTGGTATTCAAGGGCGCTATCGATGGCGGAGAGATCGCGAGCGGCAGCGAGACTCTTCTCCCGTCGGGTGAGGAGATGTCCACGAGTTGCGAGCGATTGCTGGAGGTCGGCTTCGGCGCCAAGCACGTCTCGAAGCGCGCTGGTGGCCTTCTGGACGTCGTTGGCTGCCTGCAGGCGCGGTGGGATGGTTCCATGGAATCCAAGGGACTCCGCGATCTGTGGCAGGTCGAATCCACCACTCGATTCATTCATGATCGCCTGGGCGAGAGGCTGGTTTTCGCTTGCGAGCAGGTCTGGCAGTCCCAGGGAATAACGTCCCCGGTCATCAAGGGGTGCAATTAGGGGCGCTTCGGCCGGAGAGCCATTGCGGCTTCGTCGCACGTTGCCGGCGCTTGCTTCGATATCCCACTTCTCGCCGTCAAGTGTGAAGCTCGCGGCGAGATGGTGACCACGCAATGCGCTCTGGTGTGGCCACAGCACGGACTGAATGGCCCTGGCGGTTGTGCTTTTGCCACTGGCGTTGGGGCCGAACACGATGGTGATATCCGGGCTGAGATCATCCAGCGTGAAACCGGGGGAAATGCCAGGAGCGCGCAGAATGCTGATGCTGTTCAGTACGAGCGGTGAGCGACTGTCGTCATGTGTATGGGTTGCAGGTGATGCGTTGGTCATTAGTCAATCCCCCGTTGGCGCACAAGCGCATCCAGAGTCGCCCAGCCCTGACGGCGGAGAAGGGTAGGGGCATCGGTTTGTGGTTCTCTGTCGAGAATTGAGCCGAAAACACGCGCATGAGAAATGGCAAGAAGCTTTTGCTCTGTTGCGGTGATGAGTCGCGAGTGCGCCTCGCTGACCTGTTCGCCGGAATCGAGAGCGGTGATGAGTCGAGCGAGCTCGCCGACTGGATCCGGACGATTCAGGAGTGGTTCGAGGTCTATGAGCGGAGTCGCATCTATCTCGATGCTATTGATGCCGATGGTCATGCCATCGTGCTCGATCACGAGCATGTTCTCCAGCTCGCTTGCTGTGTCCGCCAGAGCGGCATAGAGTCGTGTCGCACCACTGAGCGTGACATCCACCAGGAGCGTCTGCGCAATGCTGCCATCGTTGTTGGCGTTGGTCGCGTAATCCACGAGAGCCTCGCTGATGGCGCGCTCCAGGTTGTCGAGGTCATCAGCATCGCTGATATCGATATCGAGCGAAGCGAACTCCAGGTTTGCGAGTGGGACGAGACGGGCTTCTCGTGTGTCTGTATCGATCAGCCATGCGCCATGCCGACCGGTCTCAGTTGCTGAGAGTGGAGATGGAGAGCCCGGTTCGATGATGAGCGCATGTTCGGCTTCGATTGCATCTGCCTG
>CAZYDY010000061.1:0-5945 GCA_964646245.1 uncultured Sphaerobacteraceae bacterium | reverse complement strand
CTCTCTGCCACGCCACACGGGTGGAAAACGCGCGGGTGTCGGATGCCAGGTGGACGGGAATGCCTCCCGGCGAGGCGCCGAGGCGGAGGTGATTGACAGAGAGGAATCGCATTGGCGGACCTTTCGCGGGTAGTCATGAGCGAAAATCGCATACGAAAACCCTAGCCTGTTTGGTTCGCCAATAGCAACAGGTTTACACGTCTATCGCGGCGCTTTCGATCTCATTTATGTTATCTGTGGCTTCTTGTTCACCTATTTCCGACGCACCGCTTCGGTGACCGAGCCGCTCGGACGTCGTGTCGTTTCGCATGACTGCCAGCAGGGTTGGAGCATCCTCGTAGACCTGGAGTCTCATCCAGAAGAACTCGACGAACACCCGAAGGATCGCGATTGCGGGGACTGCGAGGATAGCCCCCATGATTCCGAAGAGTTGGGCACCGGCGATTACTCCGATGAAAACCAGGATGGGATGAACCTTGACTGCGTTCCCCTGAAGGTTGGGCGTGATCAAATTTCCTTCGATCTGGTTGATTGCAAGGTAGAGGATTGCGACTGCCAGGGCCGTTTGCCAGCTGATTGTCAGGGCGATCATAAAGGCCGGGATGAAGGCGATCCATGCACCGATGTACGGGAGAATGGCCGTTGCTGCCTGAACGAGGCCGAGCACCAGGGCGTAGGGCACACCGATTACCAGCAGCGCGATGAAAACGATTATTCCCTGGATTGCCATGGACACAACCTGGGCACCCAGGAAGCGGCTGAGGGAGAAGCCCATGGTATCCCAAAGTACGAGCGCATCGACCCGGTATTGTGGAGCCCACAGGCGGATGTAGCTGTCCTTGAACTTTGGTATGTCGATCAACAGATAAATTGCTACGAACAGCACACCAAACATGGTGATAACGACGTTGACGGTGGCACCGAGTGCCGCGACGACGTTGTTGAGCACGGTGCCGAAGATGGTCTGGGCTGATTGAACGAGGCCATCTTGCGCGTCGGAGAGGAGCTCGTCGGGATTCTGACTGATCCAGCCGCGATCATGAACCTGGGTGAGCCATGAATTGATTCGCTCCATAACCATTTCAGTGGTGTCGGGTAATGAGGTCAGGAACTGATTGATTTCATCCAGCAAGAACGGGATCGCCAGGGCAACGGTGAGGATAGTGCCGCCAAAGGCCGTGATGGTGACAACCAGGATGGACACCCGGCGTGAAACATACCTTTGCAGAAACCTGACCGGGAAGCTCAAAATGAGCGCGACCGTTGATCCCAATAGCACGATGCTGGTGATTGTAGGAAGGTTCCTGAACACGAGGACAATTGCGGCGAGCATCAGGAAGATGATCAGTAATCGCACCCTGTGCGAGACATAAATCGGGGTGGGTTCCACCATTTCGTCCGGCTCACTGATGGTTTCGGACTTTCGCCGTAACCACCGGTTTGAGACGTACGGCTTCCTGGGACCATGCTCTATTTCATGCTCCGATTGATCAGCAGATTTGGTCATGTAATTCCTTGTCGCCGTGATTGTTATCCGCGGTTCATAGACGGTGTGGACAGACTCGATGATAGTCCATACCCGTAGTGGAGGTTAGTCGAATCGAAGGTCTGGGTAGGCCTTTCGGATTCGTTCCGGGACGACGGGTTCGATGTCCGGATCGAACGATTTGTGAATGAACAGCTTCCACAGGACCACTATACCGATTCCCAGCAAAATGCCGCTGCCAATCAGTACCTGCGGTTGACCTACGGTTTGCGCCAGGAACGAGATGAGGAGTGTGCTGAATGGCATAACGCCGTTGAACGCCAGTGTGACGAGGCTCATTACGCGGCCACGGAGTTGTTCCGGTGCGGTTTGCTGCAGGCGGGTAGCGAGCTGGGTGTTGGTGACGCTAAAGCTGTACCCGGCAATCATGATGCCTGGAACAGCGACCCACACGTTCGGTGACAGGCCCAGCCAGATCATGGACAGGCAGAGGCCGGTGAGTGAAAACCGGATTCGCTTTTCGGCGGCACGTTCCAACCGGCTGCCTCGAAGAAGCACCATGGCTCCCGTGAGTGAACCCGCTCCAAGGGCACTGAGCATATATCCAACCCATGCGTCGCTACCACCGAGGACGTTGGTGGTGAAGAGAGGCATGAGGACGAGCAGGTTAGGGGAGACGAAGAAGCTGACCATGGCCTGCAGGAGAATGAGCCCGAAGGTGCCATCGTTGGCTCGGACGTACGTCATTCCGTCGCGCAGCTGATCGAATCCGCTGGTCGTTGATTTTGGAACGACGCGTTTGGGTACGACCTTGCCCAGCCCGATAAGGGTCCACATCGGGGCCAGGAGGGTGAAGATATTCACGACGAACGCGCCGGCCAGGCCGATGATGCTGATTGCCGTTGCGGCAAGCGCGGGTCCGACGATACGGGTGGCGTTGAAGCTGGCAGAATTGAGGGCGATTGCCTGTGGCAGATCCCTGCGGGGTACAAGCTCGCTGACGAAGGCCTGTTGGGCTGGTAACTCGAAAGCGGCAATGAGGCCGGCAACAGCGGCGAGCACCAGAATATGCCAGTACTCGATGCGGTCGAAACCAATGAGCGATGCGTAGATGGCTGAAATTGCACCGAGTGCGCCGAGTGAGTAGATCACGATCTTGCGGCGATCGAAGCGGTCTGCGATTACACCTCCGTAGAGGCTGAACAGCAGCATCGGTAGCGCGGAAACAATGCTGATAGCACCGATGGCGAACGCAGATGTGGTGATGGAGAGCACCACCAACTGCATGCCAACGTTCTGCATCCAGTTGCCGCCGAGCGCGACGATCTGGCTGCCCCAGTATTTTCGGAAACTCTCGTGTGCAAGTGCAGAGGGCCACTTCATCTCGCCGAGATGGCGAAGATCGGGGAAGCGCCTCACGCCGCCTTCTACCGCTGGAGCGGTGCGGAATCTCCTTTTACCAAAGGATCGCTTGAATTTTCCTGGTTGCCCCGCGGGTAGGTCGCTCGTTTCCTCAGGCATAAAATGATGTTCCCTGACTGGTCGGCGAAGCGTGCGATGCACGCGTACGTGCAGGCATTATGCTAGAGAACCTTTGAATGTGGTAGCTATTGCGACGTGGAATCACTTGACCTGCTGAAGAATGACGTGCGGCCTCGTCGATGCTCAACGGAAGTGGTTAGCGAAGGTTTGTGTGATTCTGTAGCGAGGATCGTTCCGAGCACCGCGAGAGCGACTGTGAACAACGCTGCGACGGCGGCAATGAGGCTGATCACGGCGTCCTCTCCCCACTGCTGGTGCACCACACCGGCGAACCAAATCGCCAGTACGAGTGCGAAGAGTCCGTCCCTCAGGAAGAACGCGAAGACCGCCGCTATCACCACCAGGAGCAGTGCAAAAAGCACGCTGGACCCGCGCTCGCCGAACGGCTGGCTGGAGTAGCTCTGCCACGCCAGAACAGTGAGCATGACACTGTATCCGAGTGCTGCACTCAGGGGAATCATGGCGATCATTCGCTGCCGGATGTTCTGGATGGCTGGTCCCAGGGCGACCAAAAGGTATGTAGCCAACATAGAGAGGGCAGCGATGCCCATGCTGGCAATCCCGATGACATCCCACTGCCAATGTTGCGCGAATATCCAGAGCGCGGTTGCGGCAAGCCCGATCGAAATGAGCGGTCCTGTGATCTTGATTCGTGTAACCGCCCGTCCGACTGGCAGGGAGCCATAAACAAGGAAGACCATCATGAGAGGTAGCACCAGCCACCAGGTGGTCATTGCCCATCTCGCTGGCAGCAGGGGTGGTTGCTGGGCGCGAATGGCATCCCAGGTCGCGAGGTCATTCAGTGTTTGCGCCGTGCCAAACCAGGCGATCAGTCCGGTAGCCAGCAACAAGACGAACGGAGTTAAACCCCAGATCCAGGGATGGCCCTGCTTTTCGGTGGGGCTCGATGCAGCATCTTCCGCTGCTTGTAACGCGCCGGGACCAGGATCGGACTCGAACTCGATCGTTGTTGCGATCTCATGCTGCGGTGGAGGAGGTGGTGGATCAGGAGTCACAGCTGGTTCCTCAACAGTCCGCCCAGGTTCATCCTCAGGATCTGCAGTCACAGATTCAGGCTCGCCTTCAGGGTGTGATGATTGGACAGCAGGTTCAGCCGGTGGGCCCTGAACATCCTCGTCCACAAGCCAGTCGGGTTCCGGGCCTAAATCCGGGTGTTCTGGTAGGCTCTTTTTGGGTGGTGTCGAATCATCAGCATTATTCATGGAGCTATTGTATCCTGCGACAGTGCATGTTCGATGGGGGACAGCCGGAATTCGGCCGTACCAGCTTTCTGAAATGCCACCTGACCTTCCCGGCTACCTTTTCTCATTGAGTACGTGGAGAGCATTTACTTGTCATCTCTTGCCCAGGATCAGCAATCGTATAGTGCATCTGCGCTCATAAAGCGATTCGCTAACTACTATAAACCTCACAAGAAGCTCTTCACGCTCGACTTCGGTAGTGCTGTGCTCAGTGGTGTGCTGGAACTCGCATTCCCGCTCGCCGTTCAGCTTTTCATCGATGACCTTTTGCCATCTGGCGACTGGGGACCGATTATCGGTGCCTCTGTGGCGCTCGCGATGATCTACTTCGTTAACACGGGGCTGATGGTAGTGGTGAACTACTGGGGCCATATGCTCGGTATTAATATTGAAACCGAGCTTCGCCGCCGTGCATTTGATCACCTGCAGAAGCTCAGCTTCCGCTTCTTCGATAACACCAAGACGGGGCATCTTATCGGGCGTGTGACTCGCGACCTTGAAGATATCGGTGAGGTTGCCCACCACGGTCCTGAGGATCTCTTCATTGCGGTGATGACACTGGTGGCTGCCTTCATCATCATGTTCAACATCCATCCGCCACTGGCGCTAATTACTGCCATCGTGGTGCCGATCACCATGTTCTTCACTACCCGGTATGGAACGCGGATGACGCGTACCTGGCGCGATCTGTTCAGCCGCATTGGCGAATTTAATTCCCGCATAGAAAACAATGTCAGCGGAATCCGCGTGGTGCAGGCATTCGCCAACGAAGACCACGAGCGCAAGCTCTTCACTGCGGACAACGCCAACTATCGCAAGACCAAGCTGGAAGCCTACAAGCACATGGCCGCCAACATGTCCATCAACTACATGGGCATGCGGTTCACCCAGTTGATTGTGATGGTTTCGGGTACCTACTTCGTTATTGGCGATCAGATTAGCTACGGAGAATTCGTTGCCTTCCTGTTGCTGGTCAACGTCTTCTTCCGTCCAATCGAAAAACTGAACGCAGTCCTTGAGATTTATCCAAAGGGTATCGCCGGTTTCCGCCGCTATGTGGAGTTGCTGGATGAAGAACCGGAGATTCAGGATCGCGAAGGCGCAGTTGACGCCGGCGACCTGAAGGGTGATATCCGCTTCGAGGATGTGACGTTTGGTTACACCGATCACAAGACGGTGTTGAAGAACATCAACCTCACCATTAACCCCGGCGACACGGTTGCCTTCGTGGGACCAAGTGGCGCCGGCAAGACAACGATCTCGTCGCTGCTCCCGCGCTTTTATGATGTCACCGGTGGGCGTATCACGATTGATGGCACGGATATCCGCGACATGACGCTCGCCAGCTTGCGCCGGGAGATCGGAATTGTTCAGCAGGACGTCTTCCTGTTCAACGGATCCATTCGCGAAAACATCGCGTACGGCGATCTTGGAGCGAGCGAGGAGAGGATCACCGAAGCTGCCCGTCGCGCGAAGCTGGATCAGGTGATCGCAGACTTGCCAGAAGGATTGGATACCGTAATCGGTGAACGCGGTGTGAAGTTGAGTGGTGGCCAGAAGCAACGACTCAGCATTGCACGTATGTTCCTGAAGAATCCGCCGATCCTGATTTTGGATGAGGCGACCTCAGCGCTCGATACTGCGACAGAGCAGGC
>CAZYDY010000060.1:0-8473 GCA_964646245.1 uncultured Sphaerobacteraceae bacterium | reverse complement strand
GAATTGATTCCGCCTACACAGGAGACCACGCATGATCAATGCCACTCTAGAGATATTTGTCGAACCAATCGAGTGTGCGCTCAAGCCGCTCTACGCGGTGCTTCGGCTTGCCGTTGCGACCAAGACCGTGTGATTCGTTCGGGAACCGTACAAATTCTGTTGTACGGCCCAGTGATTTCAGCGCCATGTACCACTGTTCGGCTTGCTCCATCGGGCAGCGATAATCCTCCTCGCTGTGGATGATGAGGCAGGGAGCCGTCACATTCTGGACGTAGGCGAGCGGAGAGGCTTCCCAGAATCCCTGCGGGTTCTCCCACGGTGTACCGAGTTCCTGGTCGAACGAGACCATCGCGATGTCATCGGTACCGTACATGCTGGCCATGTTGCTGATGGAGCGGTCTGTGACTGCGGCCTTGAAGCGATCCGTATGGCCCAGCAGCCAGTTGGTGCTGAAGCCGCCGTAGCTGCCACCGGTGACACCGAGGCGGTCTTCATCCAGGCCGCCGAGGCTGAGAACATGATCGATAGCTGCCATGAAGTCCGGCATGTCCGCGAAGCCCCATTTGGCGTTGACGGCCTTTCCAAAGGCGTTCGTGCGGCCGGTGCTTCCGCGGGGATTGATGAAGACCAACGCGTACCCGCGAGCAACATACATCTGTAACTCGTGGAAGAATGCCGGGCTGAACTGTGCGTGGGGTCCGCCATGGATGTTGAGGATGACGGGTGCCTTCTTCTTGCTGGAGGCCTTGTTCCCCTTCGGACGAATCAACCAGCCCTGGATCACTTCATCGCCGCTCTCGAACCAGATCTCCTCCGGCTGCGGGATTCGCACTTCCTCAACCCAGGCGTCGTTGTGATTGGTGAGGCGAGTTTCGCCGTCCGCAGTGATGCGGCTGAGTTCCACCGGACGAGAAGGCTGCGCCGCGGCGATCACGAGGTCGTCTCCCTGATGATCGAATGCCTTGATGTGGCGGCCTGCCGGCGTCAGGTTCGTGGGCTTCTTGCCATTTTTCGGGAACCGCACAACATGTGTGTCGCCGAAGTTGGAGACCACGGCATCGATCGCCTTGCCATCCGGGGTCCATTTGATGGTGCGACCGCCGGTTCCGGACGGACCGCTCATGCCGGTATCGCCAAGGGCGCGGTCGAGTTTGGCTCCGAGTTGGGTCAGCTCGCCGCCATTGGCATCCATGATGTAGAGGCCGGCGTTGACGTCTTCGCTGTACGCATCTGGCGATCCGATAATAGCCAGCCACTTACCGTCTGGTGAATGGAGGGGCGAGGACCACCGTCCTTTGCCGTCTGTTAGCTGCTTCAGCTTGCGGCTGTGGATATCGATGCTCCAGATATCACGCACGCGGCTGATATCCCAATCCGGGTTCTTGTTGGAGACGAAGACGATTTCGTAGCCGTTGGGTGAGAAGGCGATCTGGGTGTGATTGAACGCGCCACCCGTGAGCTGCTCGTGCTCGCCGCCGTTGGCATCCACGATGAAGATGTGGCTGGCCTTGTCGTCGATGAAGCCCATGCCATCGAACTTGTAGTACGCAGACGTGATGACCTTGACATCGCTATCGCTCTCCTTTTCCGGGGCGATGCTGGATGTGAAGGCGATTTTGGTTCCGTCTGGACTCCAGAGGAACTGGCCGATACCGCTTTCGATTTCGGTGATTTGCTGCGCTTCACCGCCGGCAATCGGGAGAACGAAGAGCTGACTCTTCTCATCACGATTTGATGTAAAGGCGATGCGGGTGCCATCCGGGCTCCACTGTGGCCAGGCATCCTTCCATTGGCCGCTGGTGAGCTTGCGTGGCTCGGAATCGCCGTCGATGAGCCAGAGCGTGTTGCGGTACTCGTCTTCATCCTTGTCGATGCTGAGCACCTCGTAGACGATCTTGCTGCCATCCGGAGAGACCTGTGGGTTCCCCGGCAGCTCCCAGGCGTACAGATCCTCGATGGCTATCTTCCGGCCCTTCTTGCTCGCTGGTTTGTCCAGCGGTGCTTTCGGAGCAGCATTGTTCCACTTCGGTGCCAGTTTCTTGACCCGATCGGCGAGCGGGTTAGACGTCTTCGACTTCTTCTTATCCTTGACCATTTTCGTCCTTATCGTGTGTGAATGGTGGCTTCACCATCAGTGCGGAAACTTCTTCCCCGGCATTGTATGGCGATTCTCGCGGTTGGATAACCAGGTAGGCGTTTGATCCGATGTAGGACGCCAACCGGGATGACCGTTGGTCGCCTGTGCTGGTAGCTACTAGGTCGCCGGAAGCAGTGGCGGAGACAACACCGCGCTGGTATTCGATGCGGTCGCTCGGGGTGGCGCCTTCGAGGAGTTTGACCCTGACCGAGTGCAGGCCAACCTGGCTCGCGCCGATCATGCGGTGGATGGCCGGCCGAACGAAGACATCGAATGTCGCCAGGGACGACACCGGATTCCCTGGCAATCCAAAGACGAACGCCTCACCCTTGCGCGCAAAGGTGAGCGGTTTGCCGGGCTTCATATACAGGCGCCGGAAGTAGAGTTCTACGTCTTCCGCCTCGAACAGGATCGCCTTGATGTAATCCTTCTCACCCATGCTGACCCCACCCGAGGTGAGCACGAGGTCGTCCGTGGCAAGCCGCTCGTTGAGCAATGTTTCGAGTTCCTCGCGATTGTCTGGTGCGATGCCCACCCAGGTGATTTCTACCGGCTCGTTTGCGAGCATGGCCGCGAGTGTGAAGCGATTCGCATCGCGAATCTGGCCGGGACCGGGCGTATCCTCTGGTTCGACCAGTTCGTCGCCGGTGCTGAGAATGCTGACGCGCGGTTTGCGCGTGACCTTCACAGGCGTGGCACCGAGGCTGGCGAGGAGTCCGATCTCTGCTGGTCCGAGTCGGGTTCCGGCCTTGATGAGGAGTTCACCTTCAGCGATATCGACCCCGATGGGGCGGATGTTCTGGCCAGCAGCGACATCCTCCTGATGGATCACCACGTGATCATCGGCCATTTCTGTCGCTTCGACCGGTACTACGGCATCGGCACCGTTCGGGATGGGGGCACCGGTCATGATGCGGATGCAATAGCCCTCGGTAACCAGTTCCTCAATGACATCGCCGGCGTTCTGCGTGCCGATCACTTCTCGCCAGGGAGAAAGATCGGCCGCAAGCACAGCGTAGCCATCCATGGTGCTGGCGGCGAAGGTGGGGTATGGTTCTGCAGCGATCACATCCTCCGCCAGAATGCGACCATACGCTTCTTGCACGGGAACGGTTTCTGCCTCCAGCTGGCGAATGGCACTCGCGATGAGCTGGTGCGCTTCATCTGGATGTAGCATCCTGTCGATTTCTGGTTGTTGGCTCACGATTTCTCCTTGGTGGGGTATTTGCCGGACATGCATGAGGAGAATTTCCCTCATGGCACTTACTTTGCTACGATTCTGGCACAGTATTCACAGAGAATTCCCTACGGAAGCCCGAACAGATGCTCGGCATACTTCTATATATCGGATCAAACCGGTCACGGTGGGAACGAGTTTGAGGAAGGAACATACATGACTGAACAGGAAACCCGGGTATCACGTCGACGATTTAATGGCCTCGCTGGCCTGGTTGGGGCCGGTGCCTTTGGCGCTGCGCTTTCCCCGTGGGCAGCGAAGGAAATGGATGCCAAGGCGATTGGCCTTACTGGTCAGAGCCTGACCTCTGATGAAATGGACGCCTATCACGAGGCGGGTGTCAAGGCCTTCCCGGCCGAAACAGAAGGATACGGCACGCACGATCTCGAGTTTGAGATGGACGGTGACATTAAGGTCTTCAATCTCAGCTGCGACGTTGTGGATTGGGAATTTGATGTCGACAAGCGCGTGGAAGCCTGGTGCTACAACGGTGTGACCCCGGGGCCGACCATTCGTATCACCGCTGGCGACACCATTCGTGTGAATGTCACCAACAACCTGCCGGAGTCTACGGCGATTCACTGGCACGGACTGATTATCCCGAATGACCAGGACGGAGTTCCGTACCTGACGCAGCCGCCGATTAAGCCCGGTGAGACCTACGTCTATGAGTTCAAGGTGCCGGAGCACAACTACGGCTCGCACATGTATCACAGCCACCACAACGCCGCCAAACAGGTGACGATGGGTTTGCTGGGTGCATTCATTGTTGAGCCGCCGGAAAGCGCCGAGCGACCGGAAGAAGCCGGCAAGCCGTACGATCACGAATACATCTGCATCCTCAACGACGGCCCGATCGGTGGTTACAGCATCAACGGCAAGAGCTTCCCATCCACCCAGCCGGTGGTGGTGAAGAAGGGCGATCGCCTGCTTGTTCGCTACATGAACGAAGGGTTGATGATTCACCCCATGCACTTGCACGGCATGCCGCAACTGGTGGTCGCACAGGATGGTTGGGACCTCCCGATGCCGTACTGGTGCGATACGCTCAACATCGCTCCTGGCCAGCGCTTTGATGTGATTGTTGAGTGCACCGAGCCGGGCTTGTGGGCGTATCACTGCCACATTCTTTCCCACGCGGAAAGCGACCACGGTATGTTCGGTATGGTCACTGTGCTCATCGTCGAAGAGTAGTTCCGTTACCTCACGCTTCACGTCATACAGGCCGCTGTGGAGCAATCCGCGGCGGCCTGTTGCTTTATGTACGCAGTCTGGGGGCATGGTATGACACTTCAACCCAACATCCGGCGGGTAATCCTCGCAACTGAAGGTGCGGGGCTCGACGCCGATGCACGTCAATTTTGCGCTGAACTCCTGCCCGGAGCGGAGATCGTGAAGTATTCCTTGGAAGAGTTCGCGGAATCGCTCGAACTCGAGCCCCAGCCAGACGAATTTCGCGTTCTGATGCTCTATGCCGACGAGAACGGCCAGCTCGATAACAGCTCGACGATTGTGCAAAGCATCATCACCTCGCGGGCACCGGTGCTGGTGACGCGTCATACGGATGGCGGTACCAGGCCGAGCGCGGAGATTAAACGTGTGGTGGTACCGCTGGATGGCTCTGCATACGCTGGTCAGGCGATTCCTATAGCCAGCCGGGCAGCCCAGGTAAAGAATGTGCCGGTGCGGTTCCTGATGGTGATTGATCCATCGCGCGTGATTCCTCCGGCGTACGCGTATGACCCGGACGCGTGGGGTATGATCGAGGAACTGCGGCAGACCTCCCACTGGGCGCTGACACAGGCCGAAGCCGTGATGGAGCGAGATGGTGTTGTGGCCGGCTCTGACCTGATGTTTGGGCCGATCAATGCATCGCTTGCTGCAAGTATCGGAGAAGGTGACCTGGTAGTAATGACGAGCCATCGAACGAACTGGTCGAGGCCTCGGGATCGGGAGAGTGTCGCCTTGCGCACGCTGATCTCCATTCCTCAACCGATGCTCATCATGCAGGCACAAAGCGCCGAGCCCATCATTGTGGATGGTTATCTCGCCTGCAGTTGGGCGGAGCCTCTTCAACGCGACCTCGTACGGACGAAATAATGGATCGATTCACCATTTTCGCGGTAAAGACCTCCCTCATCTGGATGCTGGCGGGGTTCGTCATCGGTGGCCTGATGCTGGTCGATCACCTGGTGCCGGGTAACTGGCGCGCGTGGCTGCTGCCGACCCACGGGCATATGTTGTTTGTCGGGTGGTTCGTGCAATTCGTTATCGGGATCGCCTTTTGGCTGCTCCCGCGCAAGCGCCGCCCCGAGCTTCCGTTGGGGTATGGCGAGCAGAAGGCGTTTATCGCACTGGCCATGTTGAATATTGGCCTGGGCATGCGCGTGATTGCCGAGCCGTTTTGGCGCAGCCGATATGACAATGCGCTGATCGATTCGCTCCTCGTTGCGTCATCCATCCTGCAAGTGGTGGCGATCTTCATTTTTGTAAGTCAGATGTGGCCACGCATCTACGGCAGGAACAAGCTTGGCGCCCAGCCAGCGAAATCGACGAAGAGTACAGAATGAGCCGATTCGAACGGAGCATCATCGCCGTAGCAGTTACTTCGGCGCCGCTCGCGATGGGCGTGGCGCTTCTGCTGGCTGGTTACAGTCAGACGAATGGCGCCTGGTGGACTGCTGCCGTACAGCTCGCTGTACTGGGTGGCATCACCATCATGATTTATGGCGTGAATGTACAGGCGCTGCCTGCGCACTCCGGGAAGAAATGGCGGTACCCGCAGTTGGTGGCACTCCAGGTTGGAGCCGGAATCGTCGGTGCCTGGATGCTCGCGTTCGGCTATGGATATCGTATTGATGGCTGGATCCAACTTGGCAACCTGCTTGCATTTACAGGTGCCGTCCTCTTTCTTGCCAACCTGATGTTGCTGTTCTCGCAACCGGGAGAGCGACCACCCAGGATTCCGTGGGATCAACGTACACATCACCAGAAGGTTGATCGACTCGCCATTCCTTTCACGATGATTAGCGGCCTGGTGGTCGTCATCGGCACGGCGCTCGGTGTCGCGCTGGATTACTGGTCGCCTGCCCAGGGTCGGTGGGACCTGGTGTGGGCTCACCTTATGTTGCTGGGTTTCTTCTTCGCCATGGCATCTGGCACCAGTTATCACATGCTTGGTCGATGGGCGGACCGTGAGTACACCTCGTTGCGGCTGATCCAGCTGCAGATCGTTGCGTTCCTGATCGGTTTGCCAACCATGACAATTGCACTCGGGTGGGATATCGACTGGCTTTTCCGGGTAGGTGCGATCTCTATGGCTGTGGCGATGATCTGCTGGGCGGTGAACATCCTGCCCGTGGCCTGGGCGCTTTCTCCGGCCGTGAGTATCGGTATAACGCTCGCGCTCGCATTCATGGTGGTTGGAATCAGCTTTGGCGTGCTGTTCGCGATTGACGAATCGCTCGGACCACGGCTCCGCACAACGCACGTGGTGGCCAATCTGTTTGGGTTTGCGGGCTTGCTCATTAGCGGTTTCGGGTATCGATATGTTCCCCAACTGGCTGGAGTCGACGAGATGCGGTGGCCGGCACTGCGATTACCCCAGATTGGCTTAATGGCTGTCGGGTGTGCACTTGGCATGCTTTTCATGGGCCTAACAATGTACGGGCATGTGGAACCTGAGGTCGTGCTGTGGCCGTGCGTTATTGGCGCACTCGGAATGGGCATCTTTGCCGCGAACAGTGCGGCGACCTTTGCCGAGTTTTCCCGCCAATAGTACGGAATCTGCCCCGTTGGCTTTGTACGATCATCATTGACGCGCGGCATGGTTCTCCTTAAACTATTCACTTACCGCCGCGACAACTCGTCAGAGGTTGGCGGACGTTTGCGTGTGGTTAGCCCGGTTCAACACCTGGCCGAATCTGGAAGAAGGTTATGGCCCCCACCACGGCTGAATCTAACTTGATTGAAACCATTGCCATGTTCGCTGATCCTGCCATGCAGGAGAAGGAGCATGAGCTTGTTGTGCCTCCGCCAGAAACGTTCGATCCGTTGGTGCAAACAGCGCTGAAGGAACTCAGTGACGCGATCGACGAAGATCAGCACAGTGGTGATATCGCGATCGTTGCACGCGCATTCCTCGTGGCGCTCTCCGCGCATGACGGTGAGTTCCGTAAATCCGGCGAGCCTTACATTGTTCATCCCGTCGAAGTGACCCGTATTCTGGCCGTGATGCGGCTGGATGGCGAGACGATGGCTGCCGGGCTTCTCCATGACGTGGTTGAGGATACGGATATCACGCTGGAGCAGGTCGAGGAGATCTTCGGCGAGCGGGTCGCACAACTCGTGGATGGCACTACCAAGCTCGGGAAAATCCAGTGGATGCCGGAAGGCGAGGACACTCGTAACCGGCAGGAACGTGAGCGAGAGCAGCAGGCCGAGAGCCTGCGTAAAATGTTCCTGGCGATGGTGGATGACATCGGCGTGGTGCTTATTAAGCTGGCCGACCGTCTCCATAACATGCGCACGCTTGACTCCATGCGCCGCGACAAACAGGTACGTATCGCGCAGCAGACGATGGAGATTTACGCCCCGCTCGCAAACCGATTGGGAATCTGGCAGGTCAAGTCCGAACTCGAGGACCTGGCCTTTAAATATCTCAATCCCATGGCGTATCGCCACATCATTGAAGAGCTCGATCGGCGGGGAGAGTCTACGGCGGCCGCGCTTGAAGGCGTGATCGGTGAGCTGGAGGAGTTGCTTTCAGACACTGGCATCCGCGCCGAAATGTATGGGCGCAAGAAGCATATCTATTCGATCTATCGGAAGATGAATCGCAAGAACCGCGCGTTCGATGAGATTTACGATGTCATTGGTGTGCGGATTATTGTGGAAAATGTGACCCAATGTTATTCCGTTTTGGGATTGGTTCACGGCAAATGGCACCCGGTTCCAGGGGAGATCGATGACTACATCGCCACGCCCAAGGAGAGCATGTACCAGAGCCTCCATACGGCAGTGATTGGTCCTGCCGGGCACCCGGTGGAAATCCAGATTCGCACATGGGAAATGCACCAGGTTGCCGAATACGGTATCGC
>CAZYDY010000059.1:0-8536 GCA_964646245.1 uncultured Sphaerobacteraceae bacterium | reverse complement strand
CCCGCACTTGGCGGTGCTATTGCAACTGTGTGGGGGTTGCAGGCATCGTTCATTCTCACCGGTGCGATGTCGCTGTTGGCGCTGATCACCGTAATGATTGCTTTGCCGAAATCAGAGCAAACGGCTCCTGCGCCGCGTGGAGGATCTCGTGAGCGCTGGAGCCTTGTGCGTAAGACCGTTCGTGAGAACTCAAGCGATCTCGCTGCCGCGGGAGTCGCGCAGCTCTTTGCCCAGATGATCCGGCAAGGTCGTCAACTCCTGATCCCACTCATTGGTACCAGTGTGGCCGATCTTTCTGCGGCACAGGTGGGTCTCGTCATGACGATATCAGCTGTGGTCGACATGAGTATGTTCTTCCCCGCCGGGTATTTGATGGATAAATTCGGCCGCAAGTTTGCCACGGTTCCCAGTTTTGCCATCATGGGAATCGGCCTCGCACTGTTGCCATTTGCCACATCGTTTGCCACTATGGCGTCAATAGGAATTGTCATTGGATTAGGGAATGGACTGGGATCGGGCTCAATGATGACGTTGGGCGCAGATCTCGCGCCGGAAGGTGCCGTGGGCGAGTTCCTCGGTATCTGGCGGTTGATTGGCGACCTGGGAATGGTCATCGGTCCGTTACTGGTGGGTGTCATCGCTTCAAACCTTAGCCTCGCGAACTCGGCTGTGGTGCTAGGTGTGGCGGGCGTCACCTCGTCCCTCATGTTCCTGTTCCTTGTGAAGGAAACACGCGTATCAGATGATCCGCAGGTGGTTGCGAGATCGAGCTGATGAAAGGAAATTGCTGATGCCTCTCGTTGCCGCGGCGATCATGCCGCACGGATTCCCGGTTATCCCGGCTATGGACAACGGTGTGGAGGATGTGCAGCACATCCGCAAGGCGATGGAGCGTGTTGGGAGCGAATTCGCGGACGTCGGAGTCGATACTGTCGTGCTCGTTGGCCCGCACGGCACACGTGTGGAAGGTGCCATGGCGTTGGTCCGTACCGGACGAGCCGCCGGATCAATCAATCACGATGGCAAATCGGTTGAGATGAACATTCCGGTTGACTATGAGTTTGTCGACGAAATTGCCGCTGGTGCGACTGCTGATGGCATTCCGGTCGCGTGTGTTGGATTCGGCGGGAACCGCATGAATCAGGCGGTCGCGCCGATGGATTGGGGCGCGATGGGACCTCTTTGGTTTCTTGGCCACAATCAGGACCGGACCGGATATGGTCATGTGCTGGCACCCACGCCGGATGGCGAGGAGGGACCACGTGTCGTACTCATCACACCGAGCCGCATGCTGAATCGGGAGACGCAAGTAGCCTTCGGGCATTCGCTTGCACGGGTTTTCCAGGAAAGTGACAAGCGTATCGGCTTTGTAGCCTCGTGCGACTGGAGCCATGTTCATGCAGAGAGTGGCCCGTATGGTGCACATCCAATTGCGCAAACAATGGACGAGACTATCCAGATTGCGATTCGGGCCAACGATCTCAACAGCCTTCGTCATCTGCCCGAACCGGATGTGGAGGCGGCGGCCATCGACGGCCTGTGGCAAGTGCTGATCCTTGCTGGTATCCAGCAACGCGTGCCATTACGCAGTGAGCTGCTTTCTTACGGTATCGACGGCTACTACAGCATGATCGTCGCCAGTTTTATGCCGGAGTAGGTTGATGACACAAACGGTACACAGCATGCGGGAAATGGAGGAATCAGAGCGTCCACGTGAACGGCTGGAGCGGCACGGCGCCGGTGTTCTGTCGTCGGCAGAACTGGTGGCGATCATCCTCAATACCGGTGTAAAAGGCGAATCTGTACTTCCACTGAGCCAGCGCGTGCTGGCGGAGAATGGCGGATTAAGCGGACTCATGCGTATGGAGCACGCGGATATCGCGAGCATCCACGGAATCGGTAAGGCGAAAGCTGCCAAGCTCAAGGCCGCCCTGGAGATGGGTCGACGGCTGACGACCATCATTGATGACGACAAACCGAAGATCTCGTCTCCTGAAGATGTGGTCCGCTTGTATGGCCTGGAGATGTCGTACCTGGAGCGGGAAGAACTTCGAGTCGTTCTGCTGAACACGAAGCACCATGTTATGGGCTCGTTCACGGTCGCCAATGGCACGGTTAATTCAGCCAATGTGCGCATGGCCGAGGTGTTCACACCTGCTGTAAAGCGAAATGCGCCGTTTGTGATGCTGGTTCATAACCATCCCACAGGTGATCCAACTCCTTCAACGGCAGATGTACAGTTCACCCGGGATGCCGTTCGTGCCGGCGCATTGCTGGATATTGGCGTGCTGGATCACATTATCATCGGGCAGGGGAGGCATGCGTCGCTGAAGCGACTCGGACTGGGCTTTGACCGTATGGAGGAAGTATGAGCTTCGATATTTCGCAGTTTGGGTTCGGAATAACCGGCAAGGTTCCGCTTGATGTTGTGCGAGAGCTCGCGCCACTTATCGAGGACGCCGGGTTTAGCAGCATGTGGTTCAACCACATTACGCGCGGTAACGCCTATGAATCAATGGAGGCTGCAGCCGAGGTTACCTCAACGCTGGTGCTGGGGTCCGGAGTGACCTCAATCGATTCAATGATGTCTGCCAGCGAAATCGTTGATGAAATTCGTAATCGCAAACTCCCGCAGGACCGACTCATTATTGGAGTCGGGGCAAACAAGCCCCCCAGTCCGCTCACTACTGTGAGGGATGGCATTGATGTCATAAGGGAGGAGCTACCGGACGTGCCCGTATACGTGGGCGCCCTCGGGCCGAAGATGCGGGCACTCGGGGTTCAGCATGGCCAGGGGGTGTTACTGAACTGGCTCACGCCCGATGCAGCGAAGTCCGCAATGAATGATCGCCGAAGTGATGCGCCGGAAAACAATGCGAAAGTTGCCCTGTATATTCGATGTTCGCTGGGAGAGGTGAATCACGAAGCAATTCGTTCGGAAGCCGCACGGTATGAGTCATTTCCGAGTTACGCTGCCAACTTCGAGCGGCTTGGTTTTCGAGCGATGGATGCAGCCGTGGCGGTGGATTCCGCATCTGACTTGCGAAGCAGGCTCGCTGCATACCAGCGTGTGATCGATCAGCCGATTCTGCGCGCGATCACTGCAGAGGACACGATCGAGGCTTACGCCTCGCTGGTGGAATCCGCAAGAAACTGATCCAGCTCAATCGCCGTCTCGAGTCGCTGCATGCTGGGTGGCCACTCGTGGGGTCCGTTGTGCAGGCAATCACAGAAGAGGGTGGCCTCACCGAGGTGATCCACTCGCAAATGGCGAAGAGTGGTCATATTGCTGCGCGTTTGCATGGGATCGCTCTCACGGAAACTGGCCATGTGATGAATGCAGTATTCTTCTGAGCGGACAGTAGGCGGCGCGATGTCTGCCGGCCGGATTACCGGTGCATCGGTTGTCGGGGACTTCGCAAATAGCGGCGGCTCTGAATCTGGGGCAGGGTGAGTCACCTGCTCGGGATCGAGTCGCTGAGCGCGGTGCCTGTCCTCAACTTCTGTTGGCTCTTGCCCACGCCTCCGGCGTCGCCCACGGCGACGTTTCTGGCCGTTTGTACGTTCGTTCTGTGCATCTACCATGATCACCGTTTACTCTTGTTATGAACGGTTTACGTTTCATCTACTACACAGCATACCGTTCTCTAAAGATCTGCGAAACCAAATCGCACTGTTAAGGAAGCATACATGGCCAAACAAGTCGGGATCGATCTCGGAACCGCAAACGTACTCGTTTTTGTGCGTGGGCGGGGTGTCGTGATCAATGAGCCATCCGTGGTCGCAATTTCCGCCAAGGATGGCAAGGTGAAGGCTGTGGGCCTCGAGGCGCGTGACATGCTTGGCCGCGAGCCGCGCGAGACGATTGAGGTCGTTCGCCCCATGCGAGATGGTGTGATTGCCGACTACGTTGTCACACAGAAAATGCTCGAGTACTTCATCAACAAGGCTGTGGGCCGTTTCTCACTTATTCGCCCTGATGTAATGATTTGTGTGCCTGCTGGTGTCACAGGTGTCGAACGTCGTGCGGTGCGTGAGAGTGCGTTGAATGCCGGTGCCCGGCGCGCGTACCTCATTAGTGAGCCGTTGGCTGCTGCTATTGGCGCCCGTGTGCCAGTTGCTGATCCTTCGGGCAACATGATTATCGATATCGGTGGTGGCACCACTGAAGTGGCTGTCATTTCGCTCAATGGAATCGTCGTCGCGCGATCGTTGCGTGTGGGTGGTAGCAAGTTTGATGACGCAATCACCAACTTCATTAAGCGTAAGTACAATCTCCGCATCGGTGAGCGCACAGCCGAAGAAGTAAAGATCGCGATCGGTTCGGCAATGCCAACCGAAGAGGATCAGGTAATGGAAGTGCGGGGTCGAGACGAAGTCGCAGGTCTGCCGCGTACCATTCAGATTAATGCCAGCGAGATAACTGACGCTATCACCGAGCCGCTGGAAGCAATCATCGGTGCTGTTCGCGCCGTGCTGGAAGAAACCCCGCCCGAACTCTCATCAGACATCATCGACAAGGGCATGATCCTCACCGGAGGTGGGGCGATGCTCCGTCAGCTCCCGGAACTCCTGACTGAAGTCACGGGAGTGCCCTGTTACGTTGCCGATGACCCTCTCTCCGCTGTAGCTATCGGCACCGGTCTTGCGCTGGAACATATGGATATTCTGCGAGATAGCCTGGAAGATCGATAACCGCGTAAACTAACGGGAGAACCGTTATTCGAAAAGGGAGGGGAGTCCCAGTGGAACACCTGTACACATCGAAAAGGATGTCGAGAGTATTCCGCGGGCTGGTGCTCGCCCTGGCGCTGGTGCTGGTGGCGTGTGGTGGGGACTCGGACGAACCTGAACCTACGGCGACCGCAGACGTGGCGCAGGAGCAGGAAGCACTTCCTACTGTTCCTCCGGTAGAGGGTACACCTGACGCGAGCGTGAGCGAAGATGAAATCACCGTGCTGGAGCCAGAGTTCCCTGCAACGGCGGAGGCGTCTACACCGGATGCATCTGAAGAGGTTGCAGAAGCCGATGTAGCCCAACAGGATCCCGAAGCAACCCCTCCATCGACACTTGTCGAAATTGGACCTCAGACCGATGCAGCCACCGCAGATGCTGAGAGTGCAAACGACGACGCTGAATCCACCCCTGCAACCGCAGATGCGGAAGAGACTGAAGGCGTAGCTGATCCCGCGACCGCTGAAGCAGAGATCGCAACTGATCAGGATGCCACAGTCGAAGCTGGCTCCGCAGATACCGACACAGAACCAACCGAGCGTGCCCGTACTGGCAATGAGACATTCACCCATCCTGGTGATGGCACCGGTGGCTCGGGAATGCCGGGCGAGCTCGATTCAGCCGACGAGCCGGATGAGGCGCCAGAGGCGACCCCATCTGCTTCGCCGATTGCCCAACTTGAAATTAGCGGTTGTGATGTACCGGATGTTCCCGGGTTCCTCGGAGAATCCAATGTCTTCGTACTGACGGCCGATGTTAATTTCCGCTCCGGTCCTGGTGTCGCGTGCGACCCGGTGTTCGAAGAATCGATTGGCGAGGGGCAAATCGTGCTTGTTCTTGGTGGGCCAGTCACCCAGGCTGATGACGGCACCGAGTGGGTGATGATCGAAGTCGGGGATGAATCCGGCTGGATCACTACCGAGTTCCTGGAACCATCTGAATAGACCCACATTCTTATACTTCCGCTGAAAGGCGACGCCATGCACTTCCCGCGTGAATCCGGCATTCTGCTTCATCCCACCTCGCTTCCTGGCGATTACGGTATTGGTGACTTTGGCGATAGCGCCTTTCGTTTCATCGATTGGCTCGAGCAGGCTGGCCAACGTCTCTGGCAGGTAATGCCGCTGGGACCAGTTGGATTCGGCGATTCTCCGTATTCGTCTACGAGCGCCTTTGCAGGGAATTCGCTGCTGATTTCATTGTCTGTGCTTAAAGGTGATGGACTGCTAACCAGTGATGATCTCGACGATGCACCGCAGTTTCCCGAAGGCAGCGTCGATTGGGACACCGCCCGGCCCTGGCGAGAAAGTAAGCTGAGGCTGGCGTATTCCCGTCTCAATGACAACGCGATGATGATGGCCGAGTTCTCTCGCTTTATCGATCAGGCTCCGCAATGGCTGCGGGACTACACGCTCTATATCAGCCTGAAGCATCATTTTGAAGGTGGATGGTGGCTCGATTGGCCGGAGGATATCCGCGCCCACGAAGGCGCCGCCATCGAGGAATACACCGTCCAGCTTGCTGCCGAGATTCGGTATCACAGCTTTGTTCAGTTCCTCTTTCAGCGCCAATGGCAAAACCTGCGCACCTATGCAAATAGCAAAGGTATTCGGGTCATCGGCGATATCCCTATATTCGTAGCGTTGGATAGTGCCGATGTTTGGGCGAATCAGTCGCAGTTCAACTTTGATATCGCGAGTGGCAAACCGACATGGATAGCGGGCGTGCCCCCAGACTACTTTTCGCCCACAGGGCAGCTCTGGGGAAACCCGACCTATAACTGGTCTGCCATGATCGAGAATGATTTTGCCTGGTGGGTAGACCGGCTGCGAGCAATGCGCGATACCGTGGATATCGTGCGTATTGATCACTTCCGCGGCTTTGCGGCAGCCTGGCATGTACCCGGTGAAGACGAAACTGCCGCCAATGGCCATTGGGAAGAGGCTCCTGGTGCAGAGGTTTTTTCCGCAGCCAGGCGTGCACTTGGTGATTTCCCCGTAATTGTTGAAGATCTCGGCCTCATCACGGCCGATGTAGTGACGCTTCGTGAAATTCTCGGATTCCCCGGCATGAACGTCCTGCACTTCGCATTCGATGGTGACCCTTCGAATACCTATTTGCCGCACAATAACCTGCGGAATTCCGTGACCTACACAGCGACGCACGACAATCAGACCACAGTCGGCTGGTGGCAAGACATGCCTGAGGAAGGTCGGGATAGGGTACGGCATTATCTTGGGCACAGCGTTAATGATCCCGCCTGGGATTTGCTTCGGGTCGCGCTAGCGTCGCCAGCGAACACCGCCATTGTGCCGATGCAGGATGTGCTTCGGCTGGACGATACGGCCCGGATGAATACACCCGCTACAACCTATGGCAACTGGAGCTGGATGATGGCCCCGGGCCAACTTAACACTGATCTTGCCAAGGGATTGCGCGACCTCACCAGCACGTATGGACGTATAGCTGACGACTTCCCGGAGCGGGACGTGAGCGAGTTCGACTACGCTTCTCCGGCAAGCGGTATCAAGGCAACTCGTAGCTGGTAGCAATCTTGCGATTGTGTATTCGGATAATGATTTGAGGACCTGTATCCTTGGGTCAGATGGTGTGGGAGAGACTCGCGCTACCGTGCGGTTGTTTTGCCCTTATCATCGTTGCATATGTAAATTAGCCCGTAAGGGCAAGAACTGGAGCCAGGTATGACGAACGCCCATGGCGCATTCACATTTGTGTTGCATAGCCACCTTCCTTACGCCCGTCAGGCTGGCATGTGGCCGCATGGTGAGGAGTGGGTGCACGAAGGCATTGCGGAAACGTATGTGCCGCTCCTGAATGCGCTGTACGATCTTGCAGATGAGGGCTTGGACTATCGCATAACCGTCAGCGTGACACCGATACTCGGTGAGCAGTTGGCGGACCCGTCGATCATCCAGAATTTCCTGACCTACGCCGAGGAGCGTGCTGCCTGGGCAGCCGCTGATATCGAGCGGTTCGAGCAGGACGATGATGAGGAGATGAAGGCCCTCGCGATCCATTTCCATCATTGGTACTCACGAATGCTCTCGGATTTCAGGGATCGTTATAACAGTGATCTTCTTGGTGCGCTTAAAGCCTTGCAGGATAGAGGGCTGGTAGAGATCTCCACCTCCGCGGCCACGCATGGTTACTTGCCGCTCCTTTCCAGAGATTCCTCGATCTACGGCCAGATTCAGACAGGCATCAGTGCCTACGAGCGGCATTTCGGCCGTCGCCCCAAGGCGATATGGCTCCCGGAGTGCGCGTACCGACCAGCGTATATAGACGAGACCAGTGGAATAACACGACCCGGCATCGAGACCTTTTTGGGAGAGCAGGGGATCCGGGTCTTCTTCTCGGAAACGCATACTGTCGAAGGTGGCAAGCCGGTAGGCAAGGCTGCGGGCGATGCGATTGGAATCTATGGTGCAACGCCCAGGCGCAAGCTCGTTTCAATGCCCACTGATGAACAATCTGACCCTGGCACAACATTCAAGAGTTATTGGGTTGGTGATGAACCAGGTCGCGTCGCTGTACTCGGGCGAAACAATCGTACGGGCCAGCAGGTCTGGAGTGGGCAGTTCGGTTATCCCGGTGACGAAGCGTATCGGGAATTCCACCGTAAAGATAGTGTCTCCGGCATGCAGTATTGGCGAATCGGCCAGCCGGGAACTGACCTGGGCGACAAGCCACCATACAATCCCGCTATTGCTGAAGAACGTGTGAAGTCACACGCGCAGCACTTCGTGGGACTGGTGACAGATCTTCTCCGTGAGTACAAAGA
>CAZYDY010000058.1:0-8549 GCA_964646245.1 uncultured Sphaerobacteraceae bacterium | reverse complement strand
GCCACGGAGTCTTCACCACCGCTGCATGCGAGCAGCACATGTGGCATTTCGACAGGAAGTTGACGCACGGCTTGGCGCATACGCTGCACGATGCCAGATTCTCTACGCTCTGACTTCGTTGGGCGTTTCTGGGTCATTACCCTGCCTGGGTTGTGTGGGGTTTCGGTGCCGACGGGTGGATTTGAACCACCGACCTAAGGCTTATGAGTCCTCCGCTCTGCCCCTGAGCTACGTCGGCATGACGGCAATTAATGTATCAGCATTTTCATACGTTCGTCAAGGGTATTTTGTCCGGCCAATCCCATGAGCATCTACGCAGTACCGGGAGATACTGTACCTGCCTGGGTTGCGTCGTGAACCTCCCCTATCAGCTCCTCCAAAATATCTTCAAGGAACACGAGTCCAACAACATCACCCGAGCCATCCACAACGGTTTGCACATGGCTGCTCTCAGCCCGCATCCTCGTGAACACGTCCTCAATCTCATCCGATCGCGATGACGCTCTGAGGGGTCTCACAACAGATTCCGGAATCCTCTCTTGCATTCTTTCCGGAGACGTCAGCGACAACATGTCCTTCACATGCACATACCCGGTCGGTACCCCCGATTCATCTGCCAGCAAATAGCGGGAGTATCCGTTCGCACGCGTCGCTTGCTGTATGTCGTTTGGTGAAGAGGTTGCCGGGAGGTGAACGATATCGGAAATCGGCACCATCAGGTCACCAACTGTGAGGTCGCTGAATTCGAAGGATGCGGCCAACATACCGGATTCGTCTTCCAGGGTCCCGAGGCTGGTGGACTCCTCCACAATCGTTGCAATCTGGTCAAAGGTAAAAGTGCTGGAAGCACCCCTCTTCGGCTCCACTCCAACCAGGCGCAGGAATCGGTTCGCAATCGCATCCATAAACCAGATCACCGGCTTGAGTGCGCGCGAGATCATGACGAGGGGTGGTGCCAACCAAAGTACTGCCGTCTCAGGAATTGAAAATGCCATGTTCTTCGGCACCATTTCCCCAATAACTACGTGCAAATACGTCACCAGCAACAGCGTGACGATGAAAGCAAATGGCCCGATAAACGAATCGGGTGCACCAACCGCCTGTAGCGGGATTTCAAGTAAATGGTGGACAGCCGGCTCAGACACCAGCAGGATGATGATGGAGCAGAACGTAATGCCAAGTTGACAGGTTGAAAGCATCAGGGTCGCGTGTTCCATCGCCCAAAGCGCGGTCTTCGCCCGCTTGTCCCCCGCGTCTGCTTTCGGTTCAATTTGTGAACGCCGTGCTGAAATCACCGCAAACTCGGCACCCACAAAGAAACCATTCGCGGCCAGCAACACCACCAGAGCCAGGAGCCCAGGAATCGATTCACTCATCGCCGTCTCCCTTCTCTCTCATCTCCCGTAGCCGCTCTTCAAGCGTCATCATTGCGGGGTCGTTTTCTGGATCGTTGGAAATGTATTCCAGTTCTATAACGGCGGCGCGTTCAGTCGTCTTCACGCGGAAATAGCCGTCACCGAGTTGAACGGTATCTCCCTCGGATGGAACCGATCCCAACGAGGCCGCCATAAATCCCGCCAACGTCTCGTAGCTCCCCGGGTCCGGCACAATAATCCCCGTCACACTCTCCAGTTCATCTGGTCGCAGTTGGGCATCAAGTACCAACCTGTCTTCCAGCCGGCTGATTCGCTCTTCCACAACATCATGCTCATCGCTGAGCTCACCAACCAGTTCTTCTGCCAGATCTTCAAGCGTTACAAGTCCTGCTGTTCCACCGTATTCATCCAGCACAATCGCGGAGTGATGGCCATTCGTGCGTAGTTGCTCGAGCAGGTCGTCCACTCCCACGGTTTCCGGCACAAAGGTGATGTCAGAAGTGATGTCAGATGCCTGTGTTGTCTCCCACTCCTCACCTGGCAGGGCAAAGGCATGCTTCAGGTGGACCAGGCCAACCACATGGTCGGGAGTTTCCTCGTACACCGGAAAACGCGAGTGACCGGTTTCTCTGGTCAGCTCCATCACATCGGCAGCTGTATCGGTTGACTTCACAAAATGGACCTGGGTTCGTGGAGTCATCACTTCAACAGCTTTCCGATTGGGAAAACTGAGCGACCTGTACAACCGCACCGCAAGGTCCAGTTCCAAATCCCCGGCCAGGGCGGAGTGCCGCACCAGGGAACTCAGTTCCTCGGCGGTGCGCGCCGCAGAAATCTCTTCCTTGGGCTCTATCCCAAAACGGCGAATGATTGAGTTCGCGGTGTCGTTGAAGAGTTTGATAAGCGGATAAAGACTCTTGGTGAAAACGGCCTGGAACGGAACAACTGCTTTGGCTGTGGCCAGAGGTAAGGACAGAGCAAAGTTCTTGGGGATCAATTCGCCCACCACCATTGAGATACCAGTGGCAAGTGCAATACCAATGACAGCGCCGGCTCCGGTTACGGTGGCTTCATTCAGGCCCAGCGCCAGCATGGGTCCCCGAACCAGGTTGCTCACTGCAGGCTGGAATGTATAACCGGTCAGCAGCGTCGTTATCGTGATGCCAAGTTGTGCGCCGGAAAGATGCGTAGAGGTGATCTTGAGAGCGTCGATGACGGTGTCGAGGTTTTCTTCTCCTCGCTCCCGGCGAGTTTCCAAATCTCGGCGATCGAGATTGACGAGGGAAAACTCGCTGGCGACGAAAAGGCCATTACCGATGGCCAGTATGAAACCTATCACCAGACCCAGGATATCGTTCATGTAACTGCCCCCCTCATGGAAGGCGGAACAACGCCTGGTTGGTGTTTACAAGAATCTGATGGAGGTTCGCCCATTCTCTCCCCTGTTGAATTGCTCGCCCGATTGAATCTCTATCCCGAAGACGGAGTACATGTACTGATGCTACCTGTCTGCACGCTTTATGCCACACCGGTACAGGTTCATCAGCAAACCGCCTGAGCCCGATCGCACAAGACACATGCCGGGCCAGATTGTATGCTGTACACCCCGGCAATTGGTGGGTACCGTACAATAGTAAGCAGCGAAATTGTGAAGGGTCGCAGGCGAAAATACGCCTAACCCAGCAACAGGGAGCAGTGCCTGTCATGGCTGAGAACGAATTCGATCTGGTAATCCTCGGTGCCGGTACAGGCGGATACTACGCCGCATTCCGCGCCAAGCAGCTTGGGCTGAACGTAGCAGTAGTTGAGCGAGATAAGGTCGGTGGCGTCTGCCTCCACCGTGGATGTATCCCGACCAAGGCGTTCCTTAGGAGCGCCAGCGTGTTCGATACCGTAAAGGATGCAAAAACGTACGGTGTGGATGTTGAGGGCGATGCCGTCTTCAACTACGATAACGCGCTTAAGTTCAGTCTCGGTGTAGTGAACAAGCAGTACACCGGTTTGCAGTGGCTGTTTGATAAGAAGCACAAGTTGCCGGTGTTCAAAGGCGAAGGCAAGCTGATCAGCAAGAATGAGGTTGAGGTAACGCTCAATGATTCTGGTGAGAAGCAGACGCTCACGGCCAAGAACATCATCATCAACACCGGTTCCCGGCCGCGCGCTATCGATGGCGTCCCCACCGATGGCAAGGTCGTGATCGATTCCGATCACGCCGTTGTCCTTGAGAAGCTGCCGAAGCGCATCATCATCCGCGGTGGCGGTGCAACCGGTGTCGAGTGGGCTTCGGTTTACCATCGTTATGGCTCGGAGGTCACCCTCGTCGGCAACATCGTGCCGAGCGAAGACGACGATATTCGCCGCGAATTCACCAAGCAGATCAAACGCCAGAAGATCAACGTGCTGGAGGGCGTTCGCCCGACTGCCGATAACTGGGAAGTGAGCGACAAGGGCGTCAAGCTCACCGTTGACGTGAAGGGTAAGGAAACCGTTGTTGAAGCGGACGTCCTTCTCGTCGCCACCGGACGCGCGCCAAACATCGAGAACATTGGTCTCGAAGAAGTTGGCGTCAAGACGGATAAAGGCGCCATCGTCGTCGACGATATGATGCGCACCAACGTCGAGGGCGTATATGCCATCGGTGATGTGAACGGCATCCAGATGCTTGCCCATACCGCCGGCCACCACGGACTCATCGCCGTCGAGCACATTGCCGGCGAGAACCCCTTCCCGCTCGATCACCTCAATGTTCCAACCTGCACCTACGCCCATCCGGAAATCGGCTCTGTCGGCCTCACCGAGAAGGAAGCGAAGGAGCTCGGTTACGAGGTCAAGATCGGCAAGTTCCCAATGATGCCAAACGCCAAGGCAGTGATTGAAGGTCAAGCCGATGGTCTTACCAAAATCGTTGTGGACGCTGATACCCACGATATCCTGGGTGTTCACATCATTGGCGCGCACGCTACCGAGCTGATTGCAGAGGCAGGCCTCGCCCGCTTCCTCAACGCCAGCGCGGAAGAGCTGACCATGACTGTGCATCCGCACCCAACGGTTTCGGAAGTTATCGGACAGGCCGCTATGGATGTGTTCGATCAGGCAATCGACATGTAGTTGTGCGAGCTGACCAAAACGCATACGCGAAATTGGTCAGCAGAAGCGCAATCACCGCGATACGATGTAGAGGCTGTCTTTCCAACGGGAGACAGCCTCTTTTCGAAAGAATAGCTGGAGGCGCACATGGCCCAACCTGATTTGCAAATGGATGAAGCAGCTGCACTCGAACTCGCTGACCGCATCTCGGCGTGGCTGAAAGAACGCATAGAAGAAGCCGGCTCGGATCGTTTCGTGCTCGGGCTCAGCGGCGGCATTGATTCGGCCGTGGTTGCCGGCCTGTGCGCTCGCGCAGTCGGTCCCGAGCGGGTCCTGGCGGTCATCATGCCGAGCTCCAGCATTTCGCAGGACGAAGTTGAGGCGCACAAGGTCGCAGATGCGTTCGGTATTAAGCCAGCCACCATTGATCTCACTGCGGTTGCAGATGCGGTATTCGCAGCCATGCCAACAGAGGACGAGCTTTACAGCAACATTCTGGGTGAGGAGGTGCCGCCCGGATCGGAAGCTCGCCTGCAGCTCGCCAGGGCAAACGTACGGCCCCGTTCCCGCATGATCGCGAACTACTACCTGGCGAATCTCAGCCGCGGCATCGTGGTTGGTACCGGAAACAAAACCGAGTACATGATCGGCTACTCCACCAAGTATGGGGATGCCGGTGTCGATCTGGCTCCCCTGGTCGATCTCTACAAATTTGAGGTCCGGGCAGTTGCCCGCGCCATCGGCGTGCCGGAAAGCATCATTACCCGACCGCCCAGCGCCGGCTTGTGGGAGGGCCAGACCGATGAGGATGAAATCGGCATCTCATACGACGATTTGGACCGAACCCTCCTGGCCATGGACTCCGGTGACACCTCGCATATTGAACCTGATCTGCTGGCTCGAGTTGGCCAAAAGATCGCAAGCACCGCGCACAAGCGCACTGCCGTTCCCGCATTCACCCGGTAATTAATCGCAATTGCTCCTATTAAGCTATCCGCCGATGCGTATAGTTAGTAGGAGCAATTGCTTTTCACATGTGTTCTTCTCTTCAGTCCGGTTTTCACTCTCGTAGTTCTTTTGGGTTTTCAGCACGCGGCTCTTCACACGGGTTCTAGATGTGGTCGGTTTGCGGTGGATGGATCGTTAGTGCGCGGGCCGGGTTATCGATAACCAGTGGACGAACGTCCATCGCTTCCAGGCCGGCTTCAAGCAGCAGCACCATGAACCATTCGCTCAGGTACGGCAGTCCAGGCTTTCCGTCGTAGCTCACCAGCATCGAGCGTCGGGCGTAATCCAGCGAAAGCAGGATCTGGTCGCCAAACCCTTCCCTGATCAACTCCACTACCCGCTCGGCTCGCATCTGGTCCGTGTACTCTCCGCTCTTCCCGATCTGGTCGAATTGGAGGTATGCACCCGTTCTGGCGATCTCGATGTGTTGGTCGAGGGACATTGGCACGCGATCAACGTGTCCAATGACGACCCGGTTTGGCTGAACACCATTGAGTCCCAAAGTCTCAATCAGTTCCAGGGCCATGGTCCCATTCTCTGTATGCGTTGTGATTGGTGCACCAGTCTGCGCATGGGCATCCGCCGCAGCATAAAGGGAAGTCTGCTCAACGTCGGTGATCTCATTCAGGCTGGTACCAACCTTGATCACACCGGCACGGGCATCAGTTCCGTCAACACCCGTCGTGAGTTCACCGATGAACTCCTCGGCCAGCGCCTCTCGATTCAGCGCGTTCGGCATCTCGGAAGCGTATCTGTGGTTGTGTCGGCCAGTTACTGAAATCAGGTGGGCGGGCACCCAACCGGCAATCTCCAGGAGTGGTGGCAGAATACGGCCGGCGTCTCGGGTAGAGCACTCTACCAGGCTGCGTCCGTTCATCGTCACAAAGGCTTCAACTTCGGATTCGGCGCTATCGACGTCAGTGAGGCGATGATCTTCATCCGCCCCTGGCGGGTCGCACAGCAGGTGCACATGGGGCAAGCAGATACCGAGCTCCTCTGGAACAATCGGTCCAAGCAGCGTCATGATGTGCGGCTCGGTGGTAGGTACGGTGGGGATTTCTTCCTCGTGATTTTCCGGCTCGAACGTCTCGCCGTCTCCGAGTCCAAAGTCTTCATCGTCATAGCTTCGTGGGTTCCACATGTGGTGATTCCTGTAGTCAGTAACAGCGCATATTCGCAATGGTTTAACCATACACCGCAAACGCCGCACATCGGCGTACGTTCTTATCGGATTCGCGCCAGATTACGGGATAATTGCTCGCAAATTTGGTAGAATAGATACATGAATCGAGACCCGCGTATCGTGGCGCGCCGTGCCCGTCACTTACGATTCCACCGCATGGTTCAGCGCGTTTCGCGCACGCTGCCCAATCAGGTTCAAGCCGCACTCAACAACGTCGCCATTGTCGTTCGAGACGAACCGACCGCCGCACAACGATCGGAGTTGACGAATGGTGCAAGCGACCTCCTTGGGTTGTATCAGGGCGTACCCATGATTGAACGCACAGGCGGTGGGCTAATGATGCCTGACCACATCACAATCTTCGCTGGTCCGATTCAACGACACACCCGCTCCCCCAGGGAAATGGAGGAGCAAATTCGCGTAACGTTGCTGCATGAGATCGGCCATCACCTTGGTTTCGATGAAGGCGGGCTGGACAGGATCGGTCTCGGATGACAGCAAGCAAGCCCTCAGCACCTGAGCGCAGAACGCCACACGGCACCGCGGCTGGTGTCATCGACACCATCGCCGATGCGACCACCTTCGTGCTGCAACGTCCATGGCTCATCCTCGTACCTATCGTCATTGATCTCGTTCTCTGGCTGGTACTGAAGGTCACGATGGGCCCGGTCATTGATAATCTCATCCGCCTGATGGAAACCACGAATGTGGAAGGTTCGGATCAGATCATCTCGCAGCTGGAAGAGTACGGGGATCAGATCATGATCTCGGACTATCTCGGGGCGTTTGTGCCAACGCTGTTCACCGGGATGTCGATGGACACGATTATGGGCATGATCATGCTCTTCGTAGCACCTGACGGGTTCGGCGTACCGCGCGCAGACTTGTACGAGCCCTGGCAAAACGGATTGGTAAATACCATCAGTCCGGATTCGATGGCCATCGTACCTCTCGTCTTTTTCGGCGTGCTGTTCCTGAGTTCGGTCGCCATGATCGTCTTCCGCGTCCCGATGGTGCGAGCCATACGTGGCACAAGGCCAACTGGCGTCATTCAGGAGATGGGGCGCAGTTGGATCAACTTCGTACTCTATCTGCTCCTGTTGCTGGTCGTAGGCGCCGCAGCCCTGGTGCCCCTGGCAATCATGAGCGTTCTGGTTCCGGTACTTGGAGTGGGCATTGCTTTCCTGGCATCGTTCGCGCTGCTGGTTGTGGGAGGCATGCTGGGCATTTATTCGTTGTTCGCAGTGGACGCGATGCTGGTGCATCGCACCTCTCCTGTCAACGGATTCCGAATGAGCTTTGCCGTTGGCAGGGCGTATTTCGGACAGACCGCCCGCTTCGCTTTGACATGTATTTTCATGATGCTGGCAACGTTGCGTCTGTGGAGCGAGCTGGCAAGCTCGGCACCCGGATTCATCATCGCGCTCGTGGGTAGTGCCTTTGTCGGCACTGTGCTCACGGCCGCCAGCCTTTTCTTTTATACCGACCGTTTCCGCCTTGTGCGAGCCACTGAAGCTGGCACAAGAACCTTTTCGATGCGTAAATAGGCATCGCCGTTTCTACTCGTAAGGAGTAAGCATTTTGGCCAAGGCAACACAATCAGGCTACACAGCCAGTAATATCCAGGTTCTTGAGGGCCTGGAAGCCGTGCGCAAACGCCCCGGTATGTACATCGGGTCAACCGACCAGCGCGGCCTGCACCACATGGTGCGTGAAATCATCGATAACTCGGTGGATGAAGCACTCGCTGGATATTGTGATCACATCGTCTGCACAATTGGTGCAGACAACATCGTGACTGTGGTCGATAACGGCCGCGGTATTCCGGTGGATGAGCATCCCAAAGAGAAGCGTTCTGCACTCGAAGTGATCATGACCACCCTGCACGCCGGCGG
>CAZYDY010000057.1:0-8603 GCA_964646245.1 uncultured Sphaerobacteraceae bacterium | reverse complement strand
ACACCGGTGTACATCCGCACGGTGTAGCGCACGCGAATTCCATGCTGACGGCGCGGAGGCATTTGACGGTATCATGATCACTGGTGCGTCGGATCCTCCTGCCACATGCACGGGGGATATACACAACCTTCCGGACGCCTTCGAAGATTGTGATGTATCAGCAGGGATAGACATTGGGCAAGATTTTTGTACTGGATGACGAAGGGATCGAGAAGCTCCTTTCGACCTCACTCGTTGGCCGAATTGCGTGTGCCGCACCGACGGTGAATAGCGGTCGACCGACCATCGTTCCACTCGCGTATGGATATGATGGCGAGGCTGCGTACGCCGTGGGCCCGGTTGGCCAGAAGATCCGCATTATGCGAGAACAGCCGCTAATCAGCTTCGAGGTCGATACGGCGGAAGCCGAGGATCGCTGGCAGAGCGCGGTCGCAGAAGGGGAGTATGAGGAACTCGTTTCCCCGGACGAGCGTGAAGCCGGTCTACACGTGATCTTTGGTGATCGCGAGCGACCGCATATCCCGGATGAGCATGTTGTGTACAGGCTCCGCTTCACCAAGAAGACCGGTCGGTTCGAAGTCCCGGATGAAGAGGCGCATCTCTACGAATAGCCCAGGTAAAAGACAACGAAAAACCTCCCCCGGAACTTCATTGGTCCGGGGGAGGTTTTGGTTTACTCAGATGATCAGGCGATCAACTTATCCCTGGAGGGCGTTGATCTCTTCCTGATAGCGATCCACGGTTTCCTGAACGTCGGCATCGTTACCAACGATGTCGTTGAACGCGTTGGAGAGAATGTTCTCCACGTCCGTCCAGTACACCACGTTCGGTCGTGGCTGGGTCACGGCGAGTGCTTCGGATACGACCTCGAAGTATGGCTGCTGCCAATCCTCCACGGTTCCGAGTGCATCATCGCGCATGGCAGCCCAACCAATGCGGGCGGTGAACTGTTCCTGCACGCTGCGCTGCATCCAGAACTTGGCTACGTCTACAGCCATGTCGTAGTTCTGTGTGCCCTTGGCAATGCCGAAGACGTCTCCACCGAGTACCAGGGCGTTTCCGGCCGGGCCTTCCCAACCAGCGTAGGCCTTAACTTCTTCCTTCTCGCCCTCTTGCACAATCACGTTCACGCCAAATGGCCAGTTCTGGGCCAGAACCACACTCTCGTTGAGCAGGTAGGTGTTCGTGGTGTCAAAGGTTGCGGTTGGATACTGCGGCGTCAGGAATGGCTTGAGGTCCTTCATGAACTGGAAGGCTTCAATGCCGGCCTCGTTGTTGATTTCCAGCGGATCGCCGCCAGCCTGCCACAGGAACTGTGTCACTGTAACGCCAGCCGGGCCACCGGCCTCACCCTGTACGGAGATCTGGCCAACTCCCGCGTTGTCCACGATCGTCTGTCCGGCAGCAAGCAGGTCTTCCCAGGTTGCTGGCGGCTCACTGATGCCATAGTCCTCGAACTTGGCCGAGTTGTAGTAGGTGATCTGCACGTTCGGGCGGGATGGCAGGAAGTAGTAGGTGCCGTCGAACTGGAGCACTTCCTTCAGTGCCTCGATTGTGGCACCGGGCATGATGGATTCCGCATCCTCAATCGGCTCAACCAGGTCGCCATCCACGAGCGGTGCGAGGGTGTTGTTGTCCTGCACCACCATATCGATCTGAACGTCGTCCGCTCCGACCTGGGCTTCCAGGGTGCGCACAACGTCCTGTGCCTCAATGTTGGCGACTTCAATCTGACCACCGGTGGCTTCGCGGAAACCATCGACAATCAGTTCATTGAAGACAGCGACTTCGCTCTCAGCCATGGCGATCGACATACGAAGGGTCTGTCCCTCGTAGTCGCCGAACTGCACATCCTCATCAGCAGCAGGACTCGCCGATGGTGTCTGGCCGACGGCTCCGCGTGCACCTAATGCAGCAGTCAATACTGGAACACTCAGTCCCAGAGCGCCCGCCCTGCGAAGCATGTCGCGGCGATTCATTCCACCATCAAGGTATGTATCTACCAGGTTCTTGGCTATTAGTCGTTCTTTATTCATCAATTAGGCCTCCTTTGGCTCTTCACACAGACTCGTGTTCGATATAGGTTCCGCAAGATGGATGCCGACGCTATCCCTTGACGGAGCCGCTGAGGTATCCACTCCGGATGTACCGTTGCAGGAAAATCGTAATTATCGCGACGGGTATCGTCATCATCACGGAGAAGGTCGCCACATCGGTGACATTGCCTCTGTTCGCGTAGTAGTACGTGCGAAGCGGAAGGGTATCCTCCGCGATAAAGAGGTAAATGGCGTAGAGCAGGTCGTTCCAGGAATCCAGCCATGCAAACATCGCCGCCACAGCGATTCCCGGCAACGCGAGCGGCATAATGATTCTCCACAATGTGGTTAATCGGCCCGCGCCATCCACATTACTCGCCTCCTCCAGGTCAATCGGGATCACGGTGAAGGTACCGATCAGGATCCACGCGACCAATGGAAGCGTGCGGATCAGGTGCGCAAGCACGAGGCCGAGATCGGTGTCATTCAATCCCCATTCAAAGAAGCGCATTGCGATGGGAGTCGCGATAATCACTTCGGGGAACATACGGGTAAAGAGCACGCCAAGGATGATTCCGTACCGAACGCCCTTTGGCAGGCGGGCAATCACGTATGCCGCTGGTGCAGCCAGCAGAATCGCGAAGATCGCCGTGAACGTGGCCGCAACCAGACTGTGGCGAAGTGGGTCTCCCACGTTGTCCCACGTCATCAATCGACGCCAGTTATCCAACGTCGGGTTTTCAATCAGGTAACTGGGAATGGGAGCGGTCGCCTGTGCCAGCGTACTCAGGCTGACCTTGATCAGCACATAAACCGGAACCAGCAGCGAGAACGCCACAATGATCGCCAGAATCGGAAAGATGAATTTTTGCAGACGCTGCGCGGTAGATTCGCCACCGGCCTGCATGGCAGCCTGACTCATCGATCCACCTCCGATCGGCGTTCAACGAAGATCATGTAGAGCACCACCCACACTGCGATCATCAACAACAGGATTACGGCCGCTGCGGATGCCACGTTGACATTGCGTGCGGCGTATTCGAAGTACACAAACGAACTCATCACCGGCACGCTTTGTCCGGCAAGCACCATGGCGATATCGAAGATGCGGAACGCATCGATAGAACGAAGAATCAACGCCATCGTGATCGAGGGCATCAATAGCGGCAGGGTGTGATGAACGAACTTCTGCCAGCCAGTGGCACCGTCTATACCGGCGGCCTCGTACACATCCTCCGGAATTCCCTCCAGGCCAGCGAGCAGGATCAGCACGACCAGCGGAAGGGCTTTCCAGACGTCTGCCAGGGCGATGCTCACCATGCCCTTCCAGCCGGATTCCTGCCAGTAGATGGGCAGGTCGATAATGTTCAGGTCCATCAGGATGCGGTTGAGGTACCCGTTGAAACCAACGAAGTAGAGCATCGCGGCACCGGCCACCAGTGTCGGCACACCAAGCGGTAGCAGCACCACTGTGCGGAAAATGCCGCGACCACGGAACTGCCGCGAGAGCATCACGGCGATGCCCATACCAATGACCATCTCAAGCGTCACGCCAATGGCGGTAATGCCCAGCGTGTTCGTGAACGCATCTGCGAACGTGCTCTGGTTGATCACATCACGGTAGTTATCCAGCGTGAGGTCGCTGGTTCCCGCGTGTACGAAGCTGTACCAAATGGATTGCACCACTGGTACCAACATGAAGTAGAGAATGTACGCGGTGAACGGCAGCACCATAGCTATCTCTAGCTTGTACTTCCTTAACCACGATCCGACCCCTCGCCGTTTTGGTGGCTGGGGAAGGTCTGCCCAATCTGACCCTGCGGACACTGTTTGCTGCATGCAGCGCTCCTCCCTGATTCGAATTGAGCAACGCAAATCAATTGCACACGCTCATTGCATGGCCCACATATCGCAAGTTCCCTACCGAGGCATATCTACATGTCAACAATGAGGTTATTCACCGTATTCTTCGCCGCCGAAGGCACAGGGCGTGAATACAATCCACTTGACGATCGGGTACTTAACGGGGCATCCTTATAGCACGCTCTCAGTCGGTCAACTGTGCCCGACGGTAACAGCTCAAGATTTGGCCCGGATCATATGTATCGGTTTACATATGGTTGTAACCGCAAGACCCGGGTGACAAGCAGTTTGGAGGACTTTATGTCGAAGGATATCCTCGTTCCAAATGCCGTGAACAAGCTCGTGCAGGATGCAGTGAGCGGGCGATCGAGTCGCCGTGATCTCATCAAGCGTGGTTCAGCCCTCGGGCTTTCCGGCGCACTCATGGGCAGTATTCTCAGCTTTAGCAGCGTAGGTGCCCAAAGCGCCACGCCAGAAGAGCGGGCAGCTGGCTGGAGCCTCACCAAGCCCGAGTGGCTGGAAGCAGATTTCAGCGGCGTTGAGCTCAATGTCGTGCTGGGATCCGATGGTCCAGGTCGACCGTTCGATCAGGCTTGCTGCGATTTCTTCGCCGAGCACACTGGCGCCACTGTGAACTACATCCAGGGTGCCGAGTCCGCCACTGACCGACTCACGTACTACACGCAGACCCTGAACGCCCAGGCCACCGATTTCGACGTCTTCACAGTCGACGTTATCTGGCCAGGTATCCTCGCAGTTCACGCGCATGACCTCAGCCAGGCTGCGGATGAACTGGCCGAAGCGGGATCCACCTTCTTCGAGCGAATTCTTAGCAACAACAAGATCGGCGATACGCTGGTCTCCATCCCGAACTACACCGACGCCGGTATGCTGTACACCCGCACCGATCTCCTCGAAGCGCACGGGCTCGAAGCACCGACAACCTGGGCAGAGCTCGAGGAAGCCGCTGCTGCGATCCAGGAAGCCGAGCGAGGTAATGGCAACGATTCGTTCGTTGGCTACACCTTCCAGGGCGCCGCATACGAAGGCCTCACCTGCAATGCCCTCGAGTGGGTATTCTCCAATGGTGGTGGCACCTTCATTGAAGAGGACGGCACCATTAGCGCCAACTCCGACCAGGCCAAGGCCGCCATCGAGCAGGCCAAGGGATGGGTCGGCGGAATCGCCCCGAGCGCTGTCACCGGTTACATGGAAGAGGATTCTCGCGCTGTCTGGCAGGCCGGTAACTCCGCCTTCCACCGCAACTGGCCGTACGTCTACTCCATCAGCCAGGCCGATGATAGCGACCTGCAGGATCAGTTCAGTGTCGGTCTCTTGCCAATGGGCGACGGCGAAGGTGCAGATAACGCCGCTACCCTGGGTGGTTGGAACATGATGGTTTCCAAGTACAGCCAGAATATCGACGCTGCCACCGAGTTCGCCAAGTACATGTCGTCCTTCGAAGTGCAGAAGGCTCGCGCCATCGAGCGCTCACTCAATCCAACTGTGGTTGAGGTCTACGACGACGAGGATGTGATTGCAGCCAACCCATACCAGGCAGACTTCTTCCCGGTATTTGAGGGCGGTTCCGTTGCCCGACCGTCTGCAGTTACTGCCGACCTCTACAACGATGCATCCGTTGCGATCTTCACCACCGTCAACGAACTGCTGAGCGGTCAGCAGGACGATGTTTCGGGCGCCATGGATAGCCTTGCTGATGAGCTTGATAGCATCATGCAGGATGTCTAGGCAGAGTGATCTCGCCTAAGTAAGTGTTTATACGTGGCCCCGATGAGTTGTGTTAGCGACTCTCGGGGTCGCGTTATCGAACTTTGTGGGGAAAGGGGGGAGAGATGGCCTTAGACGATGGCTTTATGGATCGTATGGCTCCACCCAGGGTGTCAAAGTTTTCTGCTCCGCCAACAAAGGCAGGACGTGATCAGGAGCGGCTTGGGTGGCTGTTAATCCTCCCTACCATCGTGGTTGTACTTGGTATTGCCATCTATCCACTCGCTGAATCAGTTCGCCTGAGTTTGACCAACTATCGGTCCAGTCGGCCCGACCGTTGGAGCTATGTGGGATTTGAGAACTATCAGGATCTCTTCAGCAACGATACATTCTTAAACTCGTTATGGAATACCATCATATTTACCGTTGCCTCCGTCAGCCTGGAAACACTTCTCGGTATGGTCGTGGCGCTCACCATTCACTCCCATTTCAAGGGTCGTGGTTTGGTGCGTACATCGATGCTGGTGCCGTGGGCCATTCCTACTGTCGTGAGCTCCCTGCTGTGGTCATGGATGTTCCACGATAACTTCGGAATCATCAACAACATCCTTGTTGACCTCGGTTTTACGTCGTTCCAGCTCTTCAACTGGGTTGGTAACCCATCCACGGCGCTGTTTGCGGTGGTGATGGTCGACGTGTGGAAAACCACACCGTTTATGGCATTGCTCATTCTCGCCGGTCTCCAGGTGATACCTGGTGATGTGTATGAAGCGTCAACGGTGGATGGTGCCAGCAAATGGCAACAGTTCTGGCAAATCACACTGCCGTTGCTTAAGCCGGCACTGCTGGTTGCACTGATCTTCCGAACAATGGCCTCGTTCCGCGTCTTCGATATGATCTACGTGATGAATGGCTACAACACCAGCACCATGTCTGTGTCCGTGTTCGCACACCAGGAGCTCATGGCCAAACAGCGCCTTGGGTTCGGATCAGCCGTGTCCATCGTGATCTTCATCTGTATCGGACTGATGGTTGTTGGCTATACGCGCCTTATTAGAGTGGAGGAGCAATAGGATGGCATCAACGCATCTCAAAATCTCCCCTGAAGAACTCGATCGCATTCGCTCTACCGGTGGCTCCGGATCTTCACGACGACGCGGCATCATGCCGATCCTCGGCAAGATCGGTTTCTGGCTGCTCATTCTCGTGATTCTGGTGTACACGCTGTTCCCGTTTTACTGGGCCATCGTATCCAGCCTGAAGACGAACAATGAAATCATCCGCTCGAGCCCGACGTTCTGGCCGATGGAACCGACACTGGAGAACTACCGCACGGTATTGACCGATGCATCGTTCCTGCGCGCATTGGCAAACTCCGCCATTATCTCCACCGCGGTGGTGATCCTGTCGCTGGTCTTCGGTACGCTTACTGCCTACGCCATGGCGCGTCTGCAGTTCCGTGGACGCACATTCTTCCTGTACACCATCCTCAGCATGACCATGTTCCCAGGCATCGCGATTATCGGTTCGCTCTTCCAGATGATGCGCCGATTCAATGCGTATGACACGCTGTGGGGACTCGTGGTCATTTACATGAGCTTCGCCCTGCCGTTCACCGTGTGGGTGCTGGCGAACTTCTTCCGCGCCATGCCGGCCGATCTTGAACAGGCCGCATTGGTGGATGGTGCCACGCAGATGGTGGCGCTTCGACAGATCCTGATTCCGCTGGCGATCCCCGGCATGGTAACTACGGGCCTGCTGGCGTTCATCGAGGCGTGGTCAGAATTCCTCTACGCCCGCACATTCACGATTAGCGAAAAGGCGAAAACCGTACAGGTTGCCATCGCGGATTTCACCGGCAACACGCAGTTCGAGGTGCCGTTCGGTACACGTATGGCTGCCGCCGTGATTGTTACGATTCCACTGCTTGTCGGTGTGATGTTGGTGCAAAAGCGCATCATCTCCGGTATGACCGCCGGCGCTGTGAAGGGATAGTCGCGGTAAGATTTCCCGTCATTCTGAAGTGAGGCCGTAAGCCGATCCGCAGAATGACGGGATTGATCCGAAGGATTACTCCGAAACCCGAAAATCCTCCATGAATAACTGAAGGCTCCTCTTCCCCTGGAAGGTGTTCACGCTCAACCTGCCGCACACATCCACATGGGTGACTCCGGCCAGCTCACCGGATCGGTGAGCGCCTCCCCACATGATGGCCTGGAGTTCACGACCCGGGGTGCCGAGGGTGAGCTTCAGGTGTGTGCGATCCTTGCCCATAACATTCACATACATCAGGCGAGCCTTGGGAACGCCGAACACCGGTGTCTCGTTACCCATCCCGAAGGGCTCCAGTTCCTGCAGGTCATCCATGATGGAAAGGCGGAATGCCTGCTCGGGTAGCCACGCATCCAGCTTCACTTCAGGCTGTTTTGGTAAACCGAGCGCCGGCCGACCCGCTGCAGACGTAATCACTTCGACGAAGTCCCGATAGTTGGAAACCGGAAGCGTCACACCACCTGCACCGGCATGACCTCCATAGCGGGTGAGCAGTGAATCGGCCTCGGAGATGATATTGAGCAGGTTCACTCCATGCACCGATCGTCCGGAGCCCGTGAGTACATCGCCCTGCTGCTGCATCACAATCGCTGGCACACCCAGCCGCTCGGTGATCTTGCTGGCAATCGGCCCCACCAGGCCGGTGCTCCAGTTTTCCCCATACAACGCCACAATTGGCAGCTTCTCCCAATCCGGCAGGTGCATGATTTTTTGTGCGACTTCCCGCATGATGTGGTCTGTCTGCGCCTTGCGATTGGTGTTGCATTGCTCCACGAAATGGCCGTACCGATTCGCCGTGGAATCGTCCTCGGCCAGCATCATTTTCAGGGCTTTGTCCGGGGATGCCACCCGCCCCGTTGCATTCAGGCGCGGGCCAAGCCGAAACGAGATATCCTCGGCTGTGACGGTGTGGAGCGGGATTTC
>CAZYDY010000056.1:0-8656 GCA_964646245.1 uncultured Sphaerobacteraceae bacterium | reverse complement strand
TGTTCAAATGGCTGGATTCCGCAAACGCTTACTTCACCACTGGTCGGTACCAAAATACCGGTGAGGAGTTTCACCGTCGTACTCTTGCCAGCACCGTTTGGTCCAACGTAGGCGACGGATTCACCGGACTCGATCTCGAAACTGACATCCTCGACTGCAGTCAGATCCTGGAACCGGGGTCGCACCAGATGCTTGAGTGCTCCGGAAAATCCTGGGTCCTTGAGCGGCCGCCTGAACGATTTGGTGAGGTTCTGAGCCCTGATGATGGAGGTCAATGCTGCACCCCTGATTACATATCGGAATCGGAAGTGTTCACTGTACCACCCCCCGAATAATCAACTGGCAGCAGGTAAGACGATACAGACTTAATCCCAGGCGATGCCGGTGAAGCCATCTCTGAACGCCTGTCGACTCACCCGAATGGATTCAATCTCTGGTAGCTGTGTGTAATCCTGCTCCAAAATCATGTAATCCAGGTTCGGCAGTTTTGCTGCCGCATCGATGATCTTTTGAATTGGCAGAATCCCGGTCCCGATCTCGACAAAGCACTCGGGATGTTTGCGTTCCATAAACAGGTCGATATCTATGCTCTCGGTTTCCCCGATCACTCCATCGAACATGTTCATGGGTTGCGGGCTTTCTTTCGGGAAATCCTTTTGATGCAGGAGAACCACACGGTCACCATACCGCTCCATCCATTCGATGGGGTCTTGGCCACCGCGGTACATCCAGTAAGTATCCACTTCCAGCTTCACCAGGTCCGGATCGGTATTCTCCAGGATGATCTCATACACGTACTTGTCATCGAAGCGCTGAAACTCCTGGAAATGGTTGTGATAGTAGAACTTCATGCCATGTTCGCGAGCAAGTTCACCGATTTGATTGAAGATCTCAGAGCGGCGCAGCACGTAATCGAGATCACCATACGGGTAGAACTCGATGTCACACCCGAAGTACGGATTTCCGAGTTCCGCCTGGTACTCAAGCGCACGCGGCAGAATCTCGACATCAAGGGGATTGATGTGACATCCAACGATCGAGAGGCCGAGCTCGTCCAGTTTCTTGCGGAAGTCAGAAGCGGAAACACCGAAACCAACTCCGGGATCAGTCATGGCATTGTGGTTCGCAGCCTCGATGTATTTGAAGCCAGATTCCGCAATCGCTTCGAGCGTACCCCACGGATCGGCGGCGAGAGACTGTCTCACCGAATATAGCTGGAGTCCGATACGAATACTCATGGTCGCTAATCTCCTTGATGGAATGTCACCAGATTCCGCGGGAAGTCTCACCTGCCAACCTGCGGCGGACACTGCCGGCCACATCAGGTGGAAGTCGGTCTGTCCCGAAGAACCCTGCGGACTCTATTTCCGCGCCGTCGGCGTGCGGCAAGGCTTCAGAGATCGATGCGGAGTAAAGAACTACGCAGTCGGATTTGCCTTCGTGCTTGCTGATAAACACATCTTCCAGCACAAGTTCGGTTTCGGCAATGTCGATTCCGGTTTCTTCCCGAACTTCGCGAACTCCGGCGTCACGGGGGTGTTCGTAGCGTTCAACACCACCACCCGGAATCTGCCAGGTGGAGGCATACACCGGCTTTACCAGAAGAATTTCTCCATAGCGATTCCTCACCAACACCTTTACTCCCAGTGTCTGGGGTTTGGTGATCTTCCACCACCATTTACGGAGGGTGTGGGCAAGCTGGAAAAGAGCGGGAGACATTTATTGTCCCGTAACTCCATCAATCGCTTCCCGCAAAATATCGGCATGACCGCAATGGCGACTCGTTTCTTCGATTAGATGAGTGAGTATCCACCGCAATGAACGGCGCTCGTCATCGGAGACCGCCCATTTCGCCAGCTCTCCGAGTTCATGACTCTGTACAATTTGGTCAGATTTTTGGCACTCTGCCACGTAGGTGGCCAGCGCTGCCTCGGCAGTGTCTTCATCACTTGTGCGCCAATCGCCGTCTGGGTCTTCCTCCGACCAGGGAAGTTCCACATCGGCGTCCAGAAACACACCTTGAAACCAGTACCGCTCGACGATGGTCAAATGTTTCAGCATGCCCAGTAACGTCATAGTGCTGACGGTGGGTGTCGCGCGCATCTGGTCTTCATTCAGTCCGCTGCATTTCAGCACCACGGTCTCGCGCAAGTACTGGAGGAACCCCAGCAGCGTCTCCTTCTCAGTGCCTTGGTATGGCGGTTGGGTTCTGGTATCCATGGGCCACTTTCTGTCTTTCAGCCTAAAGAGCTGGCGCGAATCTCAGTTGTCGATATATCGTTGCCATTCGTCGCACGACCACATTCCGCTCTGGTTTTCCTGGGCATACTCCTGCGCTTCCAGCAACACATCATCATAGAGATCGTCGGGCGGGTAGGAGCGGGCACGCGCGTATCCTCCGCGCACCAACACTTCGCTCAGCAGGTAATACTCCCCGGTCTCTTCGTCCTCAATGAAGATGTGGCGCAAGAACCGTCCATTCGGATCCTTGTCGGAGATATCTTGCTGAATCCACACTGTTGATCCAACCGGAACCAGATCCTGCGTGAACTCGGCACTTTCCGGGCCGTAGCATTCTTCTTCGCGATATCCTTCGATTTCAGGGGCTTGTATCCCAATTTGCCGATACTGTTCGTACCAGTCGTCATCCGGTTCGGTGAGGTTTATCGAATCACCGTCATGCACCTTGTCCACGCGCATTGGCTCCGCGTCTTCGGGTAACTCCCAGGGGATTGCCTCAAAGTAGGTATCGATATCTGCCGCAGGCGTAGATGTATTGGCGCAAGCGGTTAGCAGGCTTGTGATAGCAAACGTTGCTGCCAGTACAAAGGAAATCGTTTTGCGCATAGACGCTCCTGTTAAATGCATGAACTCATGATAGGATAAATAGTAGCAGCGCCGGGGGTGCCCATATGTGGGCTGAGAGTACACCCTTGGAACCTGAATCGGCTTACTACCGACGTAGGGAGGCGCGGAAATCTGTAACGCTACCAGATTGCCGCGTATTCCATTCGGGACCGCGGCGATGTGCGTTTTCGGAGGATGCTATGAACGATAGTGATTTGCGCGGGCCGGCGTTGACCTACATAACCGACGAGTCTCTCGCGCGAGCGGATCAAGAGCGAACGCTGAATACGTTCATGGCATGCGCCGGAGTGCATCCTCTTCGAGTCGCGTTTCGTTTGCCGTCCTGGTCGGACTCCGATGTGCATCTTCTGATTGAATGGTATATGAACCGCGTGGAATCGCTGGGCCTGCAGGAGAGCCTGGAGCCCGCTTTGGTGCACGATCGCGCGGAAGTAGCCGCGCACTTCCATGATTGCACGCTATGGCTGCCGTGGCGGAATCGGGATCTTCTCGGTCCGGATGACATCGGTCGTGCGGCTATATCGATTCATAGCCTCCGGGATGCCCATGAAGCGATTTCCATGGGAGCTGGCGAGCTTGTGTTCGGCCATGTGTTCACGTCCGAATCTCATCCGGGTGAACCGGGTACCGGAGTCGAACCACTGGTTGAAATCACCGAATCGATCCAGCGCTATGAGAATCCTCCGCGTTTGACTGCCGTTGGCGGTATCAACGAGCACACCATCTCGACCGTCGGTCGGTCTGGGCATCGCAGCATAGCGGCTATACGCGCTATCAGCACCTCTACGGACATCGCAAAGACCGTGGATCGCATCCGATCGGGTTGGGTCGCTGCACGTATCAATGCAGATCTGGATGAGAATCAACGCACGCCGTTTGGAAACCCGTCCAGCATCTTCTTCTAAATCACAGATAACGAAAGGACCGGTATGTCGCAGGAGAAACCGCGTCATCCAAATGAATATGGTGCTGCCAATTGCACCACGCTTTCAATCTCTACATATCTGAAGCAGCGCAAAATCAAGCCGGAATCCGTAGCGGTTGCCGTTAACGATGAAGTGGTCCCGCGGCACCTGTGGGACGAATACAACATCAGGGACGAGGACAAGGTGGAGGTTGTGCGGGCCGTTTCCGGCGGCGACCACGATCCGCTTACCATCGCCGGACACGAGTTCACCTCGCGTTTGTTCGTCGGTACTGGGAAGTACCCGGATAACGATTCGATGGTGAAGTCACTCGATGCCAGCGGTACTGAGCTCGTGACTGTAGCAATACGCATCATGAATCTCAACAGCGAAGAGCCGTCGATCCTCGAATCAATCGACCTCAGCCGCTATAAACTGCTGCCGAATACCGCCGGTGCGTACACCGTGAAGGACGCCGTCAAAATGGCGCGTCTTGCCCGCGAGGCGACCGGAACCAACTGGATCAAGCTGGAGGTGATCGGTGATTATCGATCGCTCTGGCCCGATGTGGCAGGCACCATTGAGGCTACAAAGATACTTGTCGATGAAGGCTTCGTTGTACTGCCGTACACATCAACAGACCTCGTCGCTGCCATCCGGCTGGAGCAAGCTGGTGCCGCCACGGTAATGCCATTGGCTGCCCCGATCGGCTCGGGTCAGGGCATGCAGGATTGGAAGAGCATCGAGCGAATTGTCGATGCGGTGAGTGTGCCGGTTGTTGTTGATGCCGGTATCGGCGTGCCGAGTGATGCAGCGCTTGCGATGGAAATTGGTGCGGATGCTGTGCTTGTGAATACGGCCATAGCCAAGGCGACGGATCCGACCGCGATGGCGAAGGCTATGCGGCTGGGCACGGAGGCAGGGCGTATCAGTTATCGTGCCGGGCGTATGCCAATCTCGGAGTACGCCAACCCCAGTAGTCCGGTAGAGGGCGTTCCGCTCGCGATTGAGTAGCCGTACGGTACCATTTGCGCAGTCGGATCGAACTCAGCAAGCCAGGAGATAGCTCATGCCAAAGACAGATATCACAATCCCACATTCCCTCGGGAAGGAAGAAGCTCTCAAGCGACTGCACACCATGTTGTCCTCGGTGAAGGAGAACTACGGCAGCCAGGTAACCGACCTGCAGGAGCAGTGGACGGACAATGGCGGGAACTTTAGCTTCAAGGCCATGGGCTTCAAGATTAGTGGCGACCTCGTCGTGACTGACAATGAAGTTCGCACAGACGTCGAGTTCCCCTGGGCCGCCAAGCCGTTCCAGAGCACGATAGAAACAGCAATTCGCGAACGCGCCGAGCGACTTCTCGCCTAACATTGCAGCGATTAACACCCCGGTCCTGGAGGATCGGGGTGTTTCCCGTTTTCTGGTTCAGTCGTACACTGCCAGCAGGACTCGAGACTGAACTGATAATTTCCGGAGATATTGAATGACCGAGAACCAAGAGCAACAAACCACCACGCCAACGCCTGAACCACCTGCAGATCCAGTCATCAGGCAGCACAGCATCAGGGTCAAGGGCAAGGCGCTGGATTACACCACCACAACCGGCCTGATGCCGATCAAGGATGACAAAGGCGAGATCAAGGCCAATCTCTTTTTTGCGGCCTACACGAAGAATGGTGTAGACGACACCAACAAGCGACCGCTCACATTCGTGTATAACGGTGGTCCGGGATCCAGCACGGTTTGGTTGCACATGGGTGGACTCGCCCCCAAACGCGTGAAGATGCTGGAAGATGGCGGCATGCCAAAACCTCCGTTCGAACTTGTGGACAACGAATACACCTGGCTCACAGAGACCGACCTGGTATTCGTTGATCCCGTCGATACGGGTTTCAGTCGTGGCACAAGTGACGAAAACGCCAAGGCAGCAAAGGGTGTGGAGGGTGATATCGCTACAGTTGGCGAGTTCATCCGCATGTACCTTGTGCGCAATGCTCGCTGGCAGAGTCCACTCTTCCTCGCTGGCGAGAGTTACGGCACCTTCCGCAGCGCCGGGCTCGCCGGCTATCTCATCGACCGGGGTATTGCGTTCAACGGCATCATCCTCATCAGCAGCATCCTCAATATGCAAACCGCGCGCTTTACGCTCGGTAACGACCTTCCGTACCAACTCTTCACGCCGACGTACGCAGCCACAGCCTGGTATCACCAGAAGGTGGACAAAAACATGCGCAAGAAGTCGATCCGGGAGTACCTGGACGAAGTTGAGGCATGGGTCGAGGGAGAGTACGTGCAGGCACTGAGCCTTGGAGATCGAATCAGTGAGAAGCATGCAGACAAGATCGCGCAAGACCTCGCTGGCTACACCGGGCTCCCTGTTGAGTTCGTGAAGGATAGCAACCTGCGCATCGAGATCCATCAGTTCTGCAAGGCACTCAAGCGTGAAGATCGCCGCCATGTTGGTCGGCTCGATAGTCGCTTCATGTCCTGGGATCACGATGTCGTTGATGACAAGCCGGAGTTTGATCCGAGCATGAACGGGATTATCCCGCCTTTCACAAGTGTGCTGAATCCATATTTCCGGAATGAGCTGGGCTACGAGAGCGATGTGGAGTATCACATCATTCGCGGGCTCGGCCGTGAGTGGGATTGGGGTAACGCCATGAAGGGATACTCTGATACCAGCGACGATCTCCGCTCAGCCATGGCCAAGAATCCATACATGAAGGTCTTCATCGCCAGCGGATATTACGATCTCGCCACACCGTACTACGCCACGGAGTACACCTTCAGCCATATGAACCTGGATCCAAGTGTGCGCGGGAATATCCAGATTGAAGAATACCCAACCGGCCACATGATCTATATCGAGCAGGAATCGCTCGTGAAAATGAATGACGATTGCATCAAATTCATTCAGGAATCGGTGAAGTAACCTATGGCAAAAGAGGGTACCTGCAGTTCGCAGGTACCCTCTTTTTTTGTTATTCCGAGGTGCCTCAGGAGCTATGCATGGCTTCGATCTTCGAGCGCAGTTCCCGGATGCCATCGCTGAAGCGAACGTCATACGGTTCTGTGACGGTGAGTGCCTTCAGCTCATCCGGCAGTGCCTCAAGGTTCGTAGCCGCCGCTTCTCGAATCTCTTCAAGTGAAGGGTTGGGCGCGATGATCTCACCATTGCGCATCCAGGGTTGGAGGAGGGGACGTCCTCCAACCGGCGCCTCTTCATCGTCGAGGGCGATTACGTCGTGTTCGAACTCACCGATGCGATACACAGCCTTCCGCCCTGGCCATGTGCTCTTGCTGCCCGCGATTTTCATGCGTGCATCCAGCGTGGCTTCATCGGCATCGTCAATCCAGGTGAGCTTGTAGACTGCGCCGATTACACCGCCCACCGTGCCACTCTCAACTGTTCCCAGCCCAACACCGAGGTTACCACCCACACCGAAGCCATCGATCGGTGCGCCGCTTCCTAGCAGGGACTCCACCTTGTACTCGTCGATATCGCCGCTTACCAGCACCTTCACGTCCGGCATACCGGCGGCATCAAGGCGAGATCGCACCAACTTCGCCCATTCGCCGAGGTCGCCGGAATCGATACGTACGGCGCCAAGCTTGTGACCTGATCCGGTTGCGGATTCATTTCGAGCGGCTTCGATGGCGTTATCAATTCCCTGGTCAACATCGTAGGTGTCGATCAACAGGGTGTAGTTCGGAAAGAGTGAAGCGATTTCACGGAACGCTGTCCGCTCATCCGGGAACGCCTGCACAATCGCGTGTGGGATGGTGCCGCTCCCCGGGATATCCAGCACACGGTTCGCTGCCACATAGCTGGAGCTCTGGGTGCCGCCAATATATGCGGATCTCGCTGCCCACATCGGTTCATGCGCTCGGCGAAATGCGAAGTCAGAGAACGATCGACCCTTTGACGCCAGGTGAATGCGACCGGCCTTTGTGGCGATGAGTGTGCTGATACCCACAGCACGCAGCAGCCCCGATTCCAGCAGCATCGCGTCCAGGAATGGAGCGGAAATCCGCATCATCGGTTGATGCGGAAACGCGATCTCTCCTTCCGGCATCGCCATCACATCACCGGTGAATCGATGATTCGCCAACATCTCGAGGAAATCTTCGTCGTATCCCTTTAGCTTTCTGAACCATGCAATATCTTCATCGGTATAGCGGAAATTGCGGATGTGTTCGCCAGCCAGTTCCAGGCCTGCAACCACCATATAGCCGCCACCAAAAGGGGTGCGGCGCGTGAACAGCTCAAACGTAGAAGTACCGGTGGTGCCGCTCTTCCACGCGATGTACGCCGCGTCCATATGGTAGAGATCGATTTCCAGGCCGGTCGAATGGTGGTCGGTCATATGCACCTCAAAATAGCGAATCCACTGACAAGATGATACCCCGAGTCGTCCTGTACCCACCGGATGGTGCTACAGTTTGCAGTGACGACCTAGCAGCGATCCGGAGTCTTTTCTTGCTTCCAATCATCGGCGCACGCGACTATATTGAACCCCACGGATTTATCTTCCACACCTGCCCGCAATGCAACCAGGAGCGGGTGTTTAGCGTGTACGAAACCAAACGTAAGCTTACGCTCTACTTCATCCCGACCATGAATGTTCGCAATCAGGCAGTGATGGAGTGTACCCAATGCCACGGGCGCTGGGGAATTCCGAACGACGAAAAGGAAGTTGTATTCCGGAACCTGATGTCCCAGGAACAGGTGACACAGCGGATGCTACGTCGGCACCAGGCCGCTATGCAGCCTCCCCCTCCACCAGTTCAGCAACCGCGAGGTCGCACCTTCTATCAAATTCTTCAGGTAGACCAGGATGCCGAGCGCGATGTCATTGAAGCAGCGTTCCGGCGG
>CAZYDY010000055.1:0-8674 GCA_964646245.1 uncultured Sphaerobacteraceae bacterium | reverse complement strand
CGCGCCGTCAGCATGGAATTCGCGTGCGCTACACCGTGCGGATGTACACCGGTGTGCCGTAGCCTGCCCAGTTCCACATGAACTCGGAATCCTCCAGCAGCATGTTGATGCAGCCGTGGCTTCCGGGACGTCCGATGGTTTCCGGTGTGCGCCACCAGGCATAGTGGAAGGCATGGCCGCGATCGGTGAAGTACTGGGTGTAAAGCACGTTCTCCAGCTTGTAATGATATTCCGCTCCAATGGCACCACTCGTCATGGTTTCGTTTTCCACGCGTGCATTGATGTAATACAAGCCTGGTGGCGTTTCCCACCCTGGCATACCGGTGGTGACGACGATGGTTCGCACCGGCGTACGCCCTTCATACGCAATCATGAGCTGCTGGGTGAGCTGGATATCGATCCAGCGACCTTCCCACGGCGCATCGTCGGGCACCGGTATTGGTGCCACAGGTGCGTTGCGGCCAACGTTGCGGGCAAAGACGTACGTGCCATCACTCAACTGCGCCCAGATGTAGGAGTTCTCGACCACTTCCTCGCCACGCACCCAATCCACTACCGTCAGGCCCTCGCCATACTGCAACTCCCGCACGGTCGCGGAGGCCGTGGTTGGCTCGGCACGGACGTTGGTCTGGCTCAGTGCGTAGCCACTCCAGATTGAGACATCCCAGGCGTTGACATCGACAGTGGAATCACCGCCAGCGGTGTAGGTAGGAGCGCGCAGAAACGCACCCGAGACCCAGCCGCTGTACCCATCGACGTAGCCGGGAATCCACTCACCGTCAGCACCAGCCACAGCAATGAAGCTCGCGTTATCATCCAGTACCACCACGATCTCGGATTCCAGACTTGGGCCACTGCGAAGGCGGAGGCCTTCTGGTGCAGAGACCAGCGTCGTCTCGCCAAAGTTCGGTGGGTTCGGTACAAAGGCCGGGTCTTCTTCCAACTTGTTATCAATCACCCACTGCTTGCCGAGTTTGCGCAACCCGACCGAGCCATTGGCGGCCTGGTCGATTACTGCATTCTCGAACACCTGGGTGGTGGTGCCGTTCTTCACGAAAGCGCGTGATACCGGGGCTCCGAGCAAGGTCTCGCCACCGGTGGCATTCCAGAACTCTTCGATGGGTCCGGTGACGTTGAAGCCGGTGCGCTCAACCCATGTTCCTTCAACCGCTTTCTTGTCCTTTTTGCGGGCATCGGAATCTGCAATCTTCTCGATCACCTTTTTATCCAGCTTCAGGCCCTGGATACGTTCGGCTTCTGGCACATCGGGATCGTAGCGGAAGGTCATCGCCTCGAACGTCTGGTGGCTCTCCACCACGTCGGGCATGTAACGGAGCTCGCTCAGGGGCACACCAAATACCTGGATGCCGCCAAGTTGCTCCCATGTCTGCAAGAATGGCGAACCGAGATTATGCCCGGTTTGAGCGAAGTACTGGTCGTTTTCAGATATCCAACTCGCACGCTCCGAGCTACCGGTGGCAGCAGGGACGTCGGCGTCTGGCTGGATTTCAACCGGCTCCTCGGTGCTTTCCGCCTCGAGTGGCTCAATAACCTGGGCACTCCCGCCCAATCGGGCCAGCGCAGTACCTGCTGCAGCGACGAGACCGGCGGCAATGCCTCGCCGGCGGGTGAAGGTGTGGGTCGCGGATTTTGGGGTGAACATAGTTACTCCGGCTGCAAGATGCTTGACGACAAGCGGATCAATCGAAACAGTGAGCGAGGCAGAACCAGCAACTGTCGCTCATCTATACATACGCACAGACACCGGGTTTGGTGTCATTTTCGACATACCTTAAGTGTACGTTCATACGTATCATCACGGCAAGACGAAAAGAACACCGAGTGGGATGGCATTCCCACTCGGTGTCTCAGTAAACGAATTGATGACCGCGAACTAGTCGCGACGCATGCCGGTGACCAGCATTACGTAGTAGAGCAGTGTCAGCAGCGAGGCGGCGAATCCGGCCACATACGTCCAGGCGGCGGAATTCAGCATCGTATCGACACCCTTACCTTCCGGTCCACCGGATACACCACCGTCGACGATACCTGCCTGCACGAGCGCAACTTTGGCGCGCTTGCTGGCATCGAACTCAACCGGCAGGGTTACGGCTGCGAAGAGGGTTGAGAGTCCGAACAGGACCACACCCGCCCAGGCGAGCCCGGTAATTTGCATGAACAAACCGGCCAGCAGCACGATGAACCCAAGGTTGGAGCCAATGCTCACCAGCGGCACGATAGCAGTACGCGTCTTCAATGGCGCGTAACCGGTCGCGTGCTGAATAGCGTGACCAGCCTCGTGAGCGGCCACTGCCACTGCAGCAATGCTGGGTACCGAGTAGATACCGCGGGAGAGAACCAGCTTGCGGCTGCGTGGATCGTAATGATCGGAGAGCTCTGCGCGCGGGTTCTGATCCATCTCGATCGGCACATTGTGCAGACCGTTGGCATCAAGCACCATGCGGGCAGCTTCTGCACCGGTCATGTTCTTGCTGTTCGCCATTTTGGAGTACTTCGCGTAACTCCCCTTAACTTTGGATTGCGCCCACAGCATCAGCAGGATGCCTGGGAGCATAAACATGAAATATAACGCCATAGTTTAAAACCTCTGTTTACTTCCCGGTCTGGCACATGTCAGGATTGAAGCCGCTGTGCGTACCAATATCGACCGAACGTACCTGATTACACTCTGTTAGTGTACGGTATCCTCATACGGAGCTGCGAGAGAAATGGCAGCTTAATCCGGAAATTTCCGGTTAGCCCTACCATGAATTACACACGGTCAACTGTCAGAGCCATTTCGATTCCTGGGGAGGAGTCCTCAATCGTGCATACAACCGATTCACATGCCCTCCGGATGGGCTTGCTCGACCAACAGATCGAGCGATCACTGCAGGCCCTGGAGGGTCCATCTGAACTTATGAGCCGCATGGCTCATTACAGCCTGGGACTGATTAACACCCAGGGCGAACCGACCGACGACGAAACACGCGAGAGTGTGCAGGGCAAACGGATTCGCCCACAAATAGCCATGATGATTGCCGAGGCCCTCGGGAGCTCGGCGGAGGCGGCAGCCCCGGTGGCTGCGGCCATTGAGTTACTGCACAACTTCACCCTCATTCACGACGACATTCAGGATCGCAGCCCGAACCGACGACATCGCCCGACTGTCTGGCGAGTGTGGAACGATGCGCAGGCGATTAATGCTGGTGACGCGCTCTTTGCGGCGAGCCAACTCAGCATCATCGACGCCGCCCGGCATCTTCCCGCCAACGAAATGTTGGCGCTGCTGGAAGGCTTCAACCTCTGCACAATCGATATCGTGCGTGGGCAGGTTCAGGATATCCAGAACGAAGGCGTGGCCACCGTCACTCCAGACGACTACCTGGAGATGATCGGCGGGAAAACCGCAGCGATCATTCGCTTCAGCGCCTGGGCTGGCGCGCTGACTGCCGGGGTATCCCGGGAGGACGCTGACCGTATCGGCGAGATGGGCCGGGCCATCGGCATGGGTTTCCAGATTCGGGACGACATGCTTGGTATCTGGGCACCGGCTGAAGAAACCGGCAAGGGTGATGCGGACGATCTCCGCCGGCGCAAACAAACACTGCCTGTGCTGATTCTCCGCAACAGTGCCGATGAAGACGACACGGAGCGGATTCACCAGATATACGCCCAGGAAACGATTGATGACGAGGCGATCGAGGAACTGTTGCAGCTTCTCGACAAATACGATGTTCAACCGCAAACTGCAAAGCACGTAGATGCAGAACATGAACGCGCCATCGGTATTCTGGACCATGTGTTCCGTGATTCGGATCACCCGGCAGCTGCAGAGCTGCGCGCACTCGTGACCCAGCTGGGTAATCGTTCCTTCTAGGATCTGCCATGAACGACGAGTTGATCAATGCGGCACTCGGGCCGAAACTCAACTGGACTCCGGCTCGAACCCCACCAATGACACCGCTGGTGGGGCGTTACGTTCGGCTGGAGAAACTTGATCCCCCTGAACACACCAATGCGCTCTTCATGGCCCAATCTGGGCCGAACAGCGATGATCGTACCTGGCTCTATATGGGGCGCGGTCCGTTTCCGGACGAGGCATCCTTCCGCGAGTACGTGGAGCTGATGGCATCGACTCCTGATCCCGCGGCGTATGCGGTCATCCCTACAGATGGTGATCCGGCCGGAATCCTCACCTATCTCCGTATCAACGAACAGCACGGAAGCATCGAAATCGGACACATCTGGTACGGGGCCAGCATTCAGCGAAGTCCAGTCACCACCGAAGTGGTGTACCTCACGGCGAAGCATGCATTCGAGGATTTGGGCTACCGTCGGTTTGAGTGGAAGTGCGACAACTCCAATGAGCGCAGCAAGCGCGCCGCCCTGCGATTTGGCTTTACGTACGAAGGCACCTTCCGCAACCACCTCGTGGTGCGAGATCGCAATCGTGATACCGCCTGGTTCGCGATGACGGTTGAGGATTGGCCCTCTATCAAGGCTGCGTTTGAGGCCTGGCTCGATCCCTCCAACTTCGATGAAGCCGGCCAGCAGATCCGCAAGCTCGCCAGCTTCCGCGCGCAATGAACCGTCGACGATTCACGCAGGACGATCGCGAGAAGGCGCCGCCCAAACCGGGAAAGATCACTGCGCTCAAACCGCAGAAGCGTGATGACGCCCGCATGAACATCGAGATCGATGGCAAGTTCGCGTTTGGGTTGCACATCGATATCGTGCTTGCGCATTACCTCTCGGTGGGTGACGAGCTTTCAGTTGAGCAGATTGAAGCGCTCCAGCAAGAGGACGAGGTCAAGAAGGCGATCACTGCAGCCCTGAACCTGATTTCGTTCCGACCACGCGCAAGTGGTGAGTTGCAACGGAAACTCCGCGAGAAGGGCTACACCCCGGAGGCAGCCGAAGCGGCGATCCAGCGGATGCTGGACCTCGGCTACCTAAACGATGCGGATTTCGCCGACAGGTGGATCGAGAATCGGCAGGAACACAAGCCACGTTCCCGCAAAATGCTGCAGCAGGAACTGATGCAAAAGGGAATCGATCGCGAACTGGTGCGTGAGGCGCTGGAGGAAACCGAAATCGATGAGTTCGGCGATGCCCTGGAGCTCGCACGCAAGAAATCGGGCTCCATGAGTTCGCTGGATCAGGCCACTCGTCACCGGCGGTTGAGCGGATTCCTTGGACGCCGAGGCTACGGATACGATGTGATCCGCAAGGTGCTGGAGCAGATCGACTAGGCGCGCTCGTGGTATATTAAAAGAGGCGCTGGAAAGACATCCCGGTCATTCGGACGCCAATCCTTTCCTTCCCCCAACCTGATTTTGTTGACGCTACAGAGCAAGGTCGTTGTCGCTTTGGCACCGGTCGGGATCGTTCTGTTTTCAAGGAGTTTTCCATGGCTGATATTCGTTGGTTTGGTCATAACTGTTTTCGCATTCGTGCGCGCGAGGCCACTGTAATAATGGACCCGGTTGGCAAGCGCACCGGCTATTCCATGACAAAGCAAACAGCCGATATCGTCACCATCAGTCACCAGCACGAGGGCCATACGAATATCAATCAGGTTAAGCCCGAGTACGAAGTGATTGACGGCCCCGGCGAATACGAGATGCATGGCGTGTTCATCTACGGCTTCCGCAGCTATCACGATAACGCAAAGGGTGCCGAGCACGGCTACAACACGATTTTCACCGTGAAGATGGATAACATCCGCTTCGCTCACCTCGGTGACCTTGGCAATATGCCCGCCGATGATGTGCTGGAAGAGATGGAAGGTACGGATGTACTCTTCGTCCCGGCAGGCGGCGGACCGGTTCTGCCACCGACCGATATGGCCGAGCTGGTAGGTGTGATTGCACCAAAGCTGGTGATTCCGATGCAGTTCAAGACAGCGAATGGCGACAAGGATCGCGGAGAAGTCGAGGAATTTGCCCGACATCTCAGCCTGTCGCTACCTGAGCCAGTAGAGAAGCTGACACTTAAGACAGGCGATCTCCCGGACAAAATGGGAATTGCGGTTCTGACGCCAAGCGTCTAGCCTACGAGTTATCTGCGGTGTCGCCGCAATTGTCCAACGGAGAACAGTGGATGCCAAAGTATATTTTCGTAACAGGTGGTGTAGTTTCGTCGGTTGGTAAGGGAATTACGACTGCCTCTCTTGGGCGGTTGATTAAGAATCGCGGCGCCACCGTGAGCATTATGAAGCTGGATCCATACCTGAACGTGGATCCGGGCACGATGTCTCCGTATCAGCACGGCGAAGTGTTTGTGACGGATGACGGCGCAGAGACCGACCTGGACCTCGGCCACTACGAGCGCTTCATTGATGAGAACCTGAGCAAGGCATCGAATGTCACTTCCGGGCAGATTTACTCCACTGTCATCGCCAAGGAGCGCCGTGGCGATTACCTCGGCGGTACGGTGCAGGTAATTCCGCACGTAACAAATGAAGTGAAGCATCGTATTCGGTTGGCAGCCCGCCAGCACGACAGCGATGTGGTGATTGTGGAAGTCGGCGGAACTGTCGGCGATATCGAAGGCCAGGCCTACCTGGAAGCGATTCGCCAGATGCGTCGCGAGGTTGGCCGGGGCAACAGCCTCAGCATCCACGTCACGCTCCTGCCACAGCTCGGAGCCACCGGGGAGATGAAGACCAAGCCAACCCAGATGAGCGTTCGCGACCTGCGCGGTGTGGGTATTCACCCGGATATCATCATTGCCCGCGCGGAAACCGAAGTGCCGCTGGACGTGCGCGAAAAGATCGCGCTCTTTGGCGACGTTGAAACCGAAGCAGTCATCGGCATGCCGACTGCGAAATCGATTTACGAAGTGCCCCTGATTCTGGAAAGCGCTGGCCTCGGCAAAGTGATTGCCCGCCAGTTCAACCTGCCGGAACAGGCGAACCTGCGCGAATGGGAGCAGATGGTTGAGCGTATCCACGCGGAACGACCGTCTATCCGCATTGCCCTCGTTGGCAAATACGTAGAACTCCGCGACGCCTACCTGAGTGTGGTGGAATCGCTCGAGCATGCCGCCCTTGAGAACGGTGTGGATGTCGAGATCGATTGGGTCAACAGCGAAACCACGACCGCCGAGGAGATGGAACAGCACCTGCGACGCGCCAATGGCGTGATTGTGCCGGGTGGGTTCGGTAGCCGTGGTGTGGAAGGCAAGCTGGCTGCGGTGCAGTATGCCCGCGAGCATCAGCTCCCCTACTTTGGCCTCTGCTACGGACTCCACATGATGGTGATTGAGGCAGCCCGTAACCTTCTCGGTCTCGAGGAGGCGAATACCACCGAAATCGAGAACGGCACTCCACATCCGGTGATCGACATCATGCCGGACCAGAAGGATGTTGAGATGGGCGGCACCATGCGCCTCGGTTTGTGGGAGTGCAAGCTGAAGGAAGGCTCAGTTGCCCAGCGTGCATACAATAGCAGCACTATTCACGAGCGACATCGCCACCGCTGGGAAGTGAACGAGAAGTACCTGGAGCAACTGGAAACAGTTGGGCTGAAGGTTTCCGGTGTGAACCCGGGCAGCAACCTGGCCGAGATCATGGAATACACGGATCACCCGTTCTTCGTTGGTGTGCAGTTCCACCCGGAGCTTCGCAGTCGCCCTAATCGGCCGCACCCGCTGTTCGTTGAGTTCATCAACGCGAGCAAGGAAACGCCGGTGGATGGCGCCCAGCGCGAACTGCCCCTTGCGGAGCAGCCTGCCTAGGCAATCCTAATCAAACTCGACTGTTATCAACCTCCGCCGGAACGAGTTCCGGTGGAGGTTGCGTTTTCACTGCCAGCGAGTTTCAGGGCCGGAGCGGCAACGATCGGGAGATCAATAATGAACTCGGCACCACCGCCGTCTGCATTCTGCACGCGCATGCGGCCGCCGTGGAGCGTCACCAGGCGGGCGCTCACGTAAAGGCCAATGCCGAGCCCACGAGAACCGTCGGTCATCGTGGCCATCGAATCATCTTCGCCATCGTCAAAGCGATAGTACTGCCGGAAGAGGCGGCGTCGAATTTCTGCAGGGACTCCCGGACCATGGTCTCGCACGGAGATGCGTACACGATTCTGGTCGGTCATCTTGAGCTGAACGATCAACTTCGTGCCAGGAGCATAGCGATCCGCATTCTGGGTGAGGTTTCCAAGAACCTGATGAATACGGGCGGCATCCCACTCCACCGGCACTGAATCTGGCATCAGGCACTCGATTTCACGATGTGGATCGCGTGCCTGTGCGGCATCGCAGGCTTCCCGGATGACAGTAACCGCATCACACGGTTCTGGCTGGATATCCAACCGATCCAGACCCACGCGGGAGACATCGAGCACGCGGGTGACGAGATCGCCAATGCGGTCTGCCTCACTGAGCGCAACGCCAATTCGGCGCAGATCACCTTCGCTATCCTCATCGGCCCGGCGGCGAACGCGGCGTTCCAGCAGCTGCAGGTTGCCACGAAGTGACGTGAGTGGATTTCTTAATTCATGACCAACGACGGAGATGAACTCATCACGTGCCCGATCCATGGCCGCGAAATCAGCACGATCCTGGAAGACAGAAATGCCTCCCACTATGTGGCCGCGTGCATCCATAATGGCCACGTGGTTACCAACCACCTCATGCACCGTGCCATCTGGCAACGGGATGATGA
>CAZYDY010000054.1:6173-8719 GCA_964646245.1 uncultured Sphaerobacteraceae bacterium | reverse complement strand
TGGCCAGCCAGTTCGCACCGATGATCAGGAAGAACCCAACCACGGATTTCACCATGCCTACCGCAGTCGCAAAGCTGTAATCAGCCGCCTGGATACCCCTGAAGTAGCTGAACGTATCCAGCACCTCCGATGAATTTGGGCCTACTGCGCTGCGCTGCAGGAAGAACGGCTCGAAACCAACCGAAAACATGTTGCCTATGGTGAGGATGAGCAGTAGGACCACGACCGGCCGGATACCTGGCAAGGTGATATCGCGCATGCGGCGCCACCCGTTTGCTCCGTCCATAACAGCGGCTTCGTAGAGGGAGAGATCGACTTTCGTGAGTGCGGCAAGGAAGATGATTGTTCCCCACCCTATCTCTTTCCAGATCATCTGTGAGACAACCAGGGGCTTGAAGATATCCGGATTGGCCATGATATTGATGCGATCGAGTCCCAGGCTGAGCAAAGCCTGGTTTAGCAGGCCGGTCCCTCCGAAGAACTGGCGCCAGATAGAGATGAGAATGACCCAGCTTAGGAAATGCGGCAGGTAAACGATTGTTTGCATGGTGCGTTTGAGCTTGTCGCTCACCATGCTGTTGAGCAGCAGTGCCAAAAGCAAGGGGGCGGGGAATGCGAAGATCAGCTGGAGAATTTCAATCTGGATAGTGTTGGTTAGCGCTGTAAGGAACTGCGGATCGCTGAACATGTCGCGGAAGTTTTGCAGCCCGACCCACGGTCCAGAGAGAAATCCGCGGATGGGCCCCGCCTGCGCAGACCGAAAGGGACTCCAATCCTGGAAGGCGATGATGTTTCCGAGAAGGGGCAAGTAGATGAAGGTGAGAAAATAGAGCGCCCCAGGGATGATGAAGAGATACATTAGCCGCTCGCGCAGGATTTTTCGCCTGAGACGCTGCCATCGCGTGGGTGGAGTGTACTCAGGTAACTCCCGACCTGATTGGGTCGGAGGCATTTGGGGAGCAGTTGTCGCCATGTTCCCTACCTCTATTGCTGTTTGCGAACTCTCCTTATGATATACCAAAAAATGGGTATGGGTTAGGTTTTTACTAGGCCAATCTCAACTTTACCGATTATTGCATGGTTAGCATGGAGATAAGGATAGTCGGTAAGAACCACCGCCCGGCGAATAATGCCGGGCGGTGATATCGGTTAGTTCAACCCCACCAGCTTGGCGGCGCCGAGGTCGTTGAAGAGGCCGAGGCCGCAGTACCACTTGATACGGGTGCGGGTGGCGTCCTTACTCTCCAGTTCGCCAACGCGTTCGACGGTGATGTCGCCGTGTTCCAGGCCGAGCACGCCAGCACCTTGTCCGAATTTCACGGCGTAGATGGTAGTGGTGGCCGAGGCGGCTCCCTGGGATTGTGTTTCGCTGATGAAGTCATCGATCACGATCGGGATGCCATCGTACATCTCTACCTGTTGGCCGAATTGATTGATGCTGGTTTCCAACACAGCGCCAGAGCTGCGGCGTAGATCCTTGAGTTTACGGCGTGACCGTTTGGTCATGAACAGCACCTCGGGCTTGCCAGGGCGGACCTGGTCGATGAGCTCATCCAGCATGTCCAGCGTGAGATCTGCTCCGTTGGTGCCGGCGGTGATGGTTTGCGCGGCAGGGATGAGCTTGTGGAGACCATCGAAGCTCTTGGTGTTTGCGGCGGCATCGCCATTGAAGAACGAATCGCTGAACGCGTGGGCGACGGCCTTGGCACGATTGGCAACGACCTCCGCCTCAATATCGTTGGTATCGGCGTAGGTGGCCTGGAGGAAGTTATCCACATCGGCATCGCCGCCCAGGATGGCCAGCCTGGCCGTGTGTTGGCTGAATGTAGGGGTTGCTTCTGCCCAGGTATCGCCGGGATCATAAAAGGCAGCGGCGGGCATGGTGGATTCGCGATTGTAACTGACCGCTGTGCTGGTGACCTGCATGAATGGCAGGTATTTGAGGAGACTGCTTTCCTTGACCACGGTTTCAATGACACCGCGCAGGAGCAGGTTATTGCTGAGTTTGGCGGCTTCGAGTTTGGAGATTGCCATGAGTTAATCCTTTCGTGGGATTGATTGATCGGGCCCACACAACTTGCCTTCGGCGAGGAACGGGCCTTTCGTGGGATTCTGACTATGCACGTTGGGCGGCGAGGCCGCGACGAAGCTTTTCGGACGTGGGGAGTTCATTGATATCGATAGTGATCGGTGAGTTACCTCCGGCCGGGATAGTGACGGGTGGCGATTGCGGTTGGGCATCGACGATGCGGGAGTAGGCTTCCCGGGCGCGTTCGATGCTGGCAACGAGATCAGCTACGGAACTGCCCTGTACCAGTTCGGGCACGATGTTCGTGTGGCTGGAGAGGATGAGTTCGCGGACCCGATCGAGATCGCTTGCCGTCTCTTCCGGTTCTGCTACGGGTAATGTGGGTTGTTCTTCCATGTGAAATGACCTCCTGGTGCGTCGCCTCTTCGCAGGCGAACTATGCGTTGGAGAAAGTTCTCCTACTATCTATACGCATCGGGGAGGTCACTAATCGGGAAATTGGAGAATATTCGATCCC
>CAZYDY010000054.1:0-6073 GCA_964646245.1 uncultured Sphaerobacteraceae bacterium | reverse complement strand
TATCTATACGCATCGGGGAGGTCACTAATCGGGAAATTGGAGAATATTCGATCCCCCAGGGATTAACCCCAAGCCTACGTGGGCATATTTGAGGCGATTCGATGCCTACCGGATTGAGTCTCGGAACCAACCTCTGGCCTGAGATCACGTCGGCTGTGGATGATAGGGGCCCATAACGGCGCCGCGCCTGTTGCAAGTACACGAAATCCTGTATCGCGGGTATGATGAACTGCAGGTGCTGGAATCGGGCCCGCGAGGGTGCCGCTCCAGACGTTACGCTACAGAGCTGGAATCCATGACAGAAGAAACACCGAACAACTCATCGCCCGTACAGGGTGATGCTACAAGCGAGCCCAGGCCCGGCGCCTTTGAGGCGTTGAAGAACACGATCTTTGCGCGGTATGTGAGCACGATGTCGCTTTCCCTGATGGGAATGTGGATTCGTGTCACCGCAATGGGCTTCCTGGTTTATGAAATTACCGAAGACCCCTTTCTGCTCGGGCTGATTGGGGTTATTCAGGGTGCGCCACAACTTGTTTGTGCCCCGATAGCCGGTGCGTACCTGGATCGTGTTGATCGTCGCAAAGTGCTGATGGTGGTACAGGCGACAATTCTGTTGAACATGCTCTTCCTCACCTGGCTGGTAATGACGGATAGAGTTAATTTCGCCTGGCTGGCGCTGATTGCAGTGATTGTTGGTGTTTGTGCGTCGTTCGATTGGCCTGCACGCCTGAGCATCATGCCGACACTGGTCACCCGACGGGAGCTGCCCAGTGCCGTGGCGCTGAACTCGGCGGCATTCAATGCGGCGCGTGTGGTGGGTCCGGCGCTTTCTGGCTGGATCATTGCCATCTTCGGCATGGCCGCCAGCTTCGCGATATCGGGCTTGTCCACCATTCCGTTCCTGCTGGTGCTCTTTAGCCTTGCGGGAATGGTACCGACGGCTCCGCCCCGGGAATCCTTGCTGGAGAAGCCGTTCGCCTCACTCATTGATGGATACCGCTATATCTGGCGGCATGAGAATATCCGCACGCTGATCATGAACGATCTTTTCCCGATCATCATCGGTATGAGTTACATGGCGATGACGCCGGCGATTGCCCGCGATGTGCTGAATTTGGGACCCGAAGGGCTTGGAATACTGATGACAGCGGCCGGAATCGGTTCGCTGGCGGGAACGCTTTCCGTAACGCGGCTGAACAATTTGCCGAACCGGGGCCGGATGGTGTTGTGGGGTATGGCGTTCTTCGCCGTGCTCATCATGATCTACGGCCTGAGTTCCAACTATCTGCTGAGTATCATCGCGATCTCGTTTGTCGGGCTTGGCTACGGTATTGCCGCCACCATGAACGATACGCTCATTCAACTCAATGTCGATGACAAATATCGTGGCCGGGTGATGGCGGTGTATTCCACGATTTGGGGACTGAGCCCTGCAGGCGGGTTGCTGGCTGGCGCCATGGCGAACGTTATGGGATTGCAATGGGCAGTGGCACTGAATGGCCTGATTGTGCTGCTGTACGTTGTGTACCTGTGGATTTGGTCGCCTATGAAGCGTATGGATTAACGCTATTCGGTACGGGTTAGTATCATTACGACACGTACGATGCTCGCGTTACCATCGGATTGTTCATGACCAAGCCCGCCAGACGTCAACCAAACACCGCTGAAGCCCAGCCGGCACACACAACCGCGCTGGATGTTATGAATCGGGAGCCGGATCCATCCTGGTATGTGCAGGAGATGGGAATAGAAGGTCCCACCATTCGCAAGGATGACGCGCCTCCCCCACTCCGGATTCTTGGTATTGGTGGCACTACCAGCGAAAAGAGCTGGAGCCTGGTTCCGCTTGATGCTGCGCTGGAGAAGTTTGCGGCTGCTGGCGCCGATGTGGTGCGGGCGACCATTTACGAGCTGGACCTGCCGATGTTCCGCACCGACTGGAAGCTGGAGCAGTATCCGCCCACGTTGCCATGGCTGCTGGACCAAATACGCGAGGCCGATGCAATCCTCATCTGTTCTCCCACCTATCACGGCACCATGAGTGGTGCGATTAAGAACTTGCTGGATTCGCTGATCTTCCTTGGATGGGACAAGCCCAAGTACCTGGGTGGCAAGCCTGTGGGATTGATGGCATACGGCGGCATGACCAGCATGGGTGTGCTGAGTGGCCTTACGCAGGTGGTGCGTGGACTGAAGGGCATTACGGTGCCAACGCATATTGCCATTCCGGAAAAGGGAGTGGATCGCGAAACAGCCACCATCAGTGACGAGCGCGTGCTGGCCCGTATGGATGAGATGGTGGAAGAAGTGCTTTACTACGCTACCCAGCTGCGGCAGCAACACCTGGCACCGAATATCCCGGCTCGTTCATTGCCGGGAATGCGCTAGAGACATCCGGCACTGAACGACGAGTATCGCGACCCGCCCTCATTGCGCGCGGGTGGGATGATGCACTGCGCTAGCCATTCATCAACAACGCTGGCAATGCCGTTACGACTGGCGGCTCCATGGGATGTGGTGTGCGGAACTGCAAATCCTGATGGATTACCTGGTTGCCCGGTTCCACGACGAATGGCCCCGCCGACGCCACCATCAGTTGTTGTGAAGGCAGGAGATGCCCGATTGGGTCGCATACCTGCGGTACGGCGGCAGCCAGCAGCACCCACTTTCCGTACGGAATATGTGGTAACTCGAAGGGGCCCGGTTCGGGGATCATGCGGCCCACAACCGGTTGGGAAACCGCGATAACATCCGGGAAAATGCCGACGAAGACACTGGATTTGTAGGTTGATGGAAAGGACATGGTCCCTTCAATTCGGCCGGGAATATGCGTTTGGCGAGGATCGATGTTGAAGATTGGCCTGCTGAAATCAAGCTCCGCGACTGCGTCTGGCAGATTCCGGAACGTTGCAGGTGTGACGCCCACCAGATGTTTGAAGCGACTACTGAATGTACCAAGGCTGCCGTAACCGACCTCGAAGCAGATGTCGGTGACACTGGCCGGCGTGGTGAGCAACATGTGTTTCGCGCGTTCAAACCGTAAGCTGGTAGCGAATTCGCCTGGTGGAATACCAATAACTGATTTGAAAATGCGATTGAAGTAATAGGGACTGAGACCGCCGATTTCGGCGTAATCCTCGAGCCGTAATGGTTCCGTTTCGTTCCTCATGGCGGTTATCACGCGTTCGACCATAAGTGTGTGGTCGACCATGATGTCATTGGAGGCTGGATCGATCAAAAGTGGCATGAATGATCTCGCAACGCTAGGGCGGAAAGTTCTCGCACACTCTAGCATAATAATGTGGAAAATGGAACACCTGTTCTATACGTACATCTGATTTGGGAGTGAGCGGGTTGACCGATTGGGGGTAGCCTGTCGTGATGCCTTGTGATTGGCGAGAGATTCCCGCATGATCAACGTACACAAAGGAGGTAAGCCGTGGATTTCGACCGTTACTGGAACTCGGTTACTGGCCGTATTCTGCTTATCCTGATCGGTATTGTTGTGATCTGGGTCGGTGTGGGAGTCACCAAGCCACTTGGCTACGTGCTGGAGGCGATTGGGCTGGTGGTGATTTTGGCTGCTGTGGTGAATATCAACCGGGTAGGCAGGCGTGGCGACCCGAAACTATAGGTCCGCCAGTTCATCGGCGAAGGATCGCTCGGTGAATCCCAACGCGCGGAAGTCCTCTGGCAAGCCCCTGGCGAAGCCCATCACCCGGAACCGACCCAGGCCGGCCGGATCGATAAGGCGCATGGTGGCGTTCTGCGCCAGGTAGTACTCGTCGTATTGCACATCGGGCTGTTGCTGGAGTTCTACGAGCCAGTCACCGAGTCCCAGCTTTGTCAGGTATTCGGATTGCGTGGTGAGTCCCAGCGTTTTCATGTTTCCGGATTCTGCTGCAGCCTGCAACCAGCTGAAATCGACATGCGCGGTGAGATCTTGCATCCCGACGCGAAGATACGGATTATCCGTAGCGGTGTGCTGCCAATATCCGCGCACAGTTCCCTCCAGTAAATGGTCTTTGTACAGCGCGGAGGCTTCGTAACCGTAATCGATGACGACAGCTATTCCTTGGGTTAGCGACCGGGCAATGCTTCTTCCCCACTCTGCTACCGCGGGCGAGAACTCGAAGCGGGCGCCATCTGACAGCGAGATTTCGTGCTGGCGGAAATGTGCCTGAATAGCCTCCAACAGATCCTGTGCGGGTTCTGCTTCTGCGTCGATGAACTGGCCGTTTGCATCGATATCCACGAGGACCTCGCGGATCGCGCTATCGCGAACCACGAAGCGGTGGACTGGCAGGGCATCGGCAACCTCGTTGGCGATGATGAGTCCGGCTTCGGGAGTGAGGGCATCCGGATGTTCGGCACTAATGTGTTTGGCGAACCCGACTTCTTCCATCGCGGTGATGGCTTCGTCCAGCCGGTGTGTGTTCACATCCACCAGGCGGTAATCGAGCGCCTCCAGCACATCGGGTGCTTTCTCGCTGAGGGCGACCATGATGTCGTAGGCCAGTCCGCCGGAGGAGGCGCCGTGTTCCCGAACGATGAGCTGGTGGGGCTGATCGAGAGCATCCCATGCTTCGGCGACCTGCCGGGCCAGGGTGTTGCCGAAGAACGGATGGAGTTCTGGTGAAGTGATGAAATCGCCGCCTCGTCCGGGTTTTCGTTCTGGTTGGCGGTAATAGCCGAGCTCCGGATGATAGAGGGCGGTATCCATGAACCAGGCGAAGGTTACCGGGCCATGCGTGCGGATGTGTTCGGCGATGATTTCGTGCAGTGGGGTGGGTGTTTCTGGCACCGGTGCTCCTCGGTTCAGCGCGTGGCACGCAAATCGCGATAAACTGGACGTCTATCGAACAGGACGTGCGCACCGTGGGTTCACGTTAGCACGATGATAGTACGAGGAAGGAAACCAAGTGGCGAAGAAAAAGAACGGCAATAAAATGTGGATCGCGGGAGCCGTTCTGGGGGCAGTAGCCGGTGCAGCCTATGCGCTCTGGAAAACTCCGATGAGTGGCCAGGAGCTGCGCGGCAAGCTCGCTTCTGGACCAGTTGCCCAGCGAGACGAAATCACAACAGCCACATCGTACAAGCCCGGCGCTGCCAACAAGATTTTGAGCAAGGTTGAACAAACGCTTGCGCCAATTGTTGGTGTTGAGCTGGGCAAAACTGCCAATGGCAATGGTTTGAGCCATGAAGCAACCGCCGAAGCGAAGGTGGTTGTGAAGCCGGCTTCACCATCCGTTGCCAGTAAACCTCAGGAGGATGTAGCCATGACCAAGTCAGACAACGATCCGAAGTTCGACGCCGCCGATGCAGCGCCGGATCCGGGACGAAACGCTCCGGTATCTGGCAATGACAGTATTCGGGCCAAGCGATTCGCCTGGGGATCTCCGACGCCAGAGGCCGGGGTACAGCCAGTTCCGACTGAGCCAATGGAAGAAGACCCCGTTACTGAGCCGGCACTTGCCCGGGAGCCAGCGACTCCTGCGAAACTCGTGCCTCCCGGTGAAGGCGGCTATGGCAAGGACACGATTCGAGCCAGCCGCTTTGCCTGGGGCGAGCCTGCACCCGATTCAACATCTGAGGAGGATGTTGCGCCTGAATATCAGACTGGAGACGACCAGCCACGAACTGATCAGTTGGCGACAGCCGGATCAACTACTGTGGGTGGTGATCGGCCGCTGGAAGCTGTCTCAGGCGAAGCTGCGACGCCACAATCCAAGCAGCGCAAGTTCCCGAAGCTGGGTGGCCTGGAGTAATTAGAGAATCGAACTATGAGGAGGAATAAAGCATGATCCGTAACGCCCGTACTGCTGTTAAGTTCTTTGTGTATGGCCTTATTGTTGGCCTGATGTTCTCGCCCGGTAGCGGTGAGGAGAACAGGAAGAAGCTGATGAACTGGGTCAGTGGTTCTTTAGACAACGTTACTTCGTAAATCCAGTATTCTGAAGAGGCGCGAGCGATGCAACATCGCTCGCGCCTTTCCCTTACATCGGAGTAATTCTGCATGCTGCCGCTCAGTGACGACAACAGGGGTAGACGCACCCGGCCCATAGTGACC
>CAZYDY010000053.1:0-8788 GCA_964646245.1 uncultured Sphaerobacteraceae bacterium | reverse complement strand
CCAAAGAGAAGCGTTCTGCACTCGAAGTGATCATGACCACCCTGCACGCCGGCGGCAAGTTCGGTGGCGGCGGGTACAAGGTATCCGGTGGACTTCACGGTGTAGGTGCATCGGTGGTGAACGCACTCTCCGATTTCATGTCAGTAGAAGTGCGCCAGGCTGGCGACACCGCACTGTATCGGCAGGAATACGAGCGAGGCATTCCCAAGGGACCAGTTTCCGTTGTGGGCAAGTCGCTCAAGAAGGAACATGGTACGACTACCAAATTCCGGGCCGATACGGACATCTTTAAGGCCGGACACGATTACAGCTACGACATCCTGGTGCAGTGGTTCCGTGAGTGGGCATACCTCACACGCGGCCTGAAGCTGACCCTGATCGACGAGCGCAACGACAAGGAGATGTCCTTCCTCTTCGAGGGTGGCATCGTCTCCTACGTGCGTCACCTCAACCGCAACCGCCAGACCGTGACGGAGAAGGCGTTCTACGTCGAACGGGACACACCCGCTGGCCTCGTTGAAGTGGCCATGCAGTACAACGATTCTTTCAGCGAGATCACCCAAACCTACGTGAACAACATTCACACTGGCGACGGTGGTACTCACCTGAGTGGATTCAAGAGTGCGCTTACCCGCACCATCAACGACTACGCCAAGAAGAATGGTCACATGAAGGGCGACGAGTCCCTGAGTGGTGACGATGTGCGTGAGGGTCTCACCGCGATCATCTCCGTGAAAATGGAGGATCCGCAGTTCGAGGGTCAAACCAAGGGCAAGCTCGGATCACCAGAAATGGCTGGAGCCGTGCAGAGCGTGGTGAACGATGCGCTTGGCGCCTGGATGGAAGAGAATCCCTCCCAGGCCCGACGTGTGGTTGAGAAGTGTCTCACCGCTGCCCGGGCACGTGAGGCGGCTCGCAAGGCACGAGAACTCGTGCAGCGTAAGGGCGGTCTCGATAACTTCAGCCTGCCCGGCAAACTTGCCGACTGCACAGAGCGTGATCCTGCGAAATCCGAAATCTACATCGTGGAGGGTGACTCCGCCGGTGGTTCAGCCAAGCAAGGGCGTGATCGTCGCTTCCAGGCGATTCTGCCGCTTTGGGGCAAGATCCTGAACGTCGAGAAGGCCCGACTGGACAAGATGCTCCAGAACCAGGCAATCCGTACTTTGGTGACAGCCCTCGGCACCTCAATCGGCGACCAGTTCGACCTGGAGAAGCTTCGCTATCACCGCATCATCATCATGACTGATGCCGATGTTGACGGCGCTCACATTCGTACGTTGCTGCTCACCTTCTTCTACCGGTACATGTACCCGCTGGTGGAAAACGGACACATCTACATTGCCCAGCCGCCTCTGTACAAGCTGCGCGTTGGCCGCAATGAAGACTGGATCTACAATGATGCCGAACTGGATCGGCGCAAAGCTGAGCTGGACAAGAAGGGCACGAAGTACGACGTGCAGCGCTACAAGGGACTCGGTGAGATGAACCCGGAGCAGCTCTGGGACACCACCATGGACCCGACTATTCGCACATTGCTGCAGGTAACGATCGATGATGCCGCCAAGGCGGATGAGACCTTCGATATGCTGATGGGTGCTGCGGTTCCCCCGCGCAAGAAGTTCATCCAGACGCACGCACAGTACGTGCAGAACCTGGACATATAGACAACAGGCAGTAGATAAACGTGAAGGGAGCAACAGTGTTGCTCCCTTTCCAGCCGCTGAGGAGATCCAACATGCGCATTGCAGTCGACGCTATGGGTGGCGATCATGGCCCGTCGGTAGTTGTGCCGGGTGCTATATCAGGTGCCAGGGCTCACAACTGTGGTCTCGTCCTCACCGGCGACGAATCCGTGATCAACGCGGAACTCGCAAAGCATCAGACCGCCGGTCTTGATATCCAGGTAATTCACACCACCGAATCCATCGACATGCACGACCACCCCGCACAGGCAGTTCGACGCAAGCAGGACAACCCTATCTCGGTGGCGATACGTTGCGTGAAGGATGGCACTGCCGATGCCGCTGTGAGTGCCGGCAACAGCGGTGCAATGATGGCCGCTGCCCTGATGATTCTGGGACGGATTTCCGGTATCGATCGGCCAGCTATCACCGGAGGGGTTCCCAATGCCGAAGGCGGAATCACCACCGTGGTGGATCTCGGCGCAGTGACCGATCCCAAACCGCTAAATATGGTGCAACAAACCATGATGGCGGATGTCTATGCCCGCATAGTACTGGGGCTTCAGAACCCGCGTATTGGGCTCATGGCGAACGGTGAAGAGGATTCCAAGGGTAACGTCCTTGTGCAGACTGTCCACCCCATGCTGAAGCAGCTGGAGGGCATCAACTTCATCGGCAACGTCGAAGGGCCTGATGTCCTCAACGGTCGAGTCGATGTGGTTGTTGCTGATGGATTCACCGGCAATGTGATGCTGAAGTCCATTGAAGGAACAGCCACCATGCTGATGAAACTCATCCGAGAGGAACTCACTGCAAGTCCAGTGCGTAAGCTTGCTGCCGCAGTGCTGAAGCCAGCGTTTCGGGCAGTGGCGGCAAAGTTGGACTATGCATCTGTCGGCGGTGCTCCCCTCCTCGGCGTGGACGGTACGGTGATCATCTCCCATGGCAAGAGCAATGAGGAAGCGATCAAGAACGCAGTTGGTGCAGCTGTGCTCGCCGCCAGGCATGACATGCGCGGAGAGATTGAAAGCAGAGTTGAATCGACCCGGAGAGTGACAAAGAAGGAAGTCGACTAGCGATTTCCCGGAAAGAACCTTAAACCAGACGGTCCGCGCCTTAAGATAGGCGCGGACCGTTCTTGTGTTCTTTGGTTACGCGAAGCGGGACTGTCTTATTCGACGGCGCGCTTCAGCTGCGTACCGGGGCGGAAGACCGGGCTCTTGCGGGCCTTGATGGTCATTTCCTCACCGGTCTGCGGATTGCGGCCCTGTCGAGCAGCACGCTCCACAACCTTGAAGGAACCGAAACCACTGACGGTCACTTCGTCGCCCTTGGAGAGCGCTTCCTCAATGGCAGCGAACACGGCGTTAACGGCCTTGGTGCTTGCGGCCTCACTCTGGGAAGTTGCTTCTGCAACAGCTCGGACAAGATCTTGTTTTCGCATTTTCGGACTCCTCTTCCCGACAGGAGACGGGCTCCGTTGTCGGGTCTACTTACGGGCGTTTGCCCTCAGCTTCCGGTCAGATTACCGCATTGTCTGCGGATCCGGCCAAAGTTACCATACTCGGCGCGATCAGGACATTGGTGTAACCCGTCGTTGCCTTGCTGCCTCAAACATGAGCAAGGACCCTGCCACGCCTGCATTGAGACTCTCAACACCGTTGACTAGCGGGATTGAGACAATGACATTTGCAACCTCGCGGGTATCTGAGGACGGGCCGAATGCCTCGCCTCCGATGACCAACGCTGATGTCAATTGCCAATTGACACTATCATATAGCGCGTTTCCACCCGCATCTGCAAGGGCTATGACCGGAAAATCGTGTAAATAGCCGGTAATTTCCTCAAATTCGTGGTGCGAAAAGGGAATTCGCAGGTGCGAGCCCATTCCAGCCCGCACGGACTTCGGATGATACGGATCCACACTTTCGGGCCCAATGATCAGGTGATCCACACCCGCACCGGCCGCCGAACGGAACAGTGTGCCCATATTGCCAGGGTCACGAACACCATCAAGGATCACCACAAACGGATTGGTGGAGACATCCGGGAGCGACGGTTCGTCCAACATGGGGACAACGGCGAGCACGCCCTGTGGATGAGCAACATCAGTGAGGGATTCGAACACGCGTACGCTTACGCGGCGGATACTCGTTTCGATACCCTCGGGTACCTGAAACGTTGAGTCGGCTCTCAGAACGACGCTGAGGGGCTCGATTTGGGCTGCGAGGACATCCTCGACGGCCCGAACCCCTTCAACGACAAACGCTCGCTCCTGCGAACGGAATTTCCGTTGCTGGAGCGAGCGAATGCGTTTGATCACCGGGTTCGTCATGCTGGTGAGCACGTCGGACTCCGACGGCGATCGGTGTGTCATGAGTTGGTGATTAGCCCGGCAGGTGCTGCTTGGCGGTCTCAACGAGGGCGGCAAATGCCTGCTCGTCCTTCACTGCCAGGTCGGCCATCATCTTGCGATCGACTTCGACGCCGGCAAGGTTGAGGCCGTGGATGAGCTTGCTGTACTGCAGACCGTTCATGCGGGAGGCAGCGTTAATGCGCTGAATCCACAGGCGGCGCATATCGCGCTTGCGATTGCGGCGGTCGCGGTATGAGAAAGCCCAGCTTCGCATGAGGCTTTCGTGCGCACGCTTGTACAGTCGGTTATTGGTACCGCGGTGGCCCTTCACCTGGGCCAACACCTTCTTATGTCGGTTGTGGGCGTTTACGCCCCGCTTAACTCGAGCCATTGTTATTGTGTCCTCTTACTCAGGTTTAAAACGAACGGGCAATTACTTAAGGCCGTTCGGCAGCATTCGCCGTACTCGCTTCACGGTGGCGTCGTTCATGACCAACATGCGGTCGAACTGTCGCTTCACGCGTGCGGACTTCTTGCGGCGGCGGTGACTCTTCATACCCTTGGCATGCATAATTTTGCCAGTGGAGGTGATTTTGAATCGTCGTGCTGCACCCTTATGAGTTTTCAGCTTTGTTTTCTTCTTACCTTTGTTAGCCACTTGTATCCTCTTTCTGGGACGAATCACCCTTCTGGCGGATTGGCGCCATAGTCATCGTCATATTTCGGCCTTCCATACGGGGGGCTTGCTCAATAACCCCGCTATCCTCCAACTGGGCTGCCAGCTTATCCAGCAGTTCTTTCCCCAGCTCCGGATGCGTGATTGAACGCCCGCGGAACAGCACATTAATCTTCACTTTGTCACCGGATTCCAAAAACCGCTGGGCTGCGCGACCCTTGGTTTCCAGATCATGCCCGCCAATCTTGGGCTCAATTCGAACTTCCTTGAGCTTGGTAACGTGCTGATTCTTGCGAGAATCGCGCTCTTTCTTGCTCTGCTCGAACCGGTATTTACCATAATCCATGAGGCGGCAAACGGGCGGCGATGCATTTGGCGCAACTTCAACGAGATCCAACCCACGTTCACGCGCCATCTCCAACGCATCTCGCGTTGCGATGACACCAACCTGGTTGCCCTCTTCGTCAATAAGCCGTACCTCGCGTATACGAATCCGCTCGTTAACGCGCGTTTGCACTGGTTTGGAAATAGCCATCCTCCTGTTACACTAGTCACATATTGCGCACAAAAAATCTACCGGATGTGAGCCATGCGCTTGATCACCGGTACACCGCCCAATTATACGCTGAATCCATGCGGGTTTTCAACTGTGCGGGAATCGGCAGAATTGTATAACCGCTCTTCCTGATCCTGCCTCAAGATAGTACGGGTGGCACCTTCGTCTCGAGCAAGCTGGCTGACGAGATCCTCAACACTCGGAAAATCGGAATCTGGCCGCAGATGCGTCACGAATGATGTCGTGAGCTGGGACCCATACAAATCGCCATCAAAATCGAGCAGGTGTGTTTCGATCATGCGTTCGCCGGTGTTCACCGCTGGCCTGGTACCGATGTATGTCATTGCCGGTCGCAATATGTTCTCGCCATTCAGGGTGGCATAGCTTGCGTAGATTCCGTCATGCAACGGCACGATGCCTTTCGGCGGCGCGACGTTCGCAGTTGGGAATCCTATCTGGCGGCCGAGCTGCGCACCCTGCACCACCTTGCCTGTGACCTGAAAACGATGGCCGAGAATGATCGAAGCCTCTTTGGCAGCGCCTTTGATAATGTGGTTCCGAATGATCGTGCTGCTCACCTCACGACGCTCCCACGAGATACGCGGGACCGCGTGAACCTTCGTGCCGTGATCGTCCAGCAACTCTTGTAGTCGGTCAGGCGTGCCTTCACGTCCGTTGCCGAGCGCGAAGTCTTCTCCCACCCAGATTTCGAGTACCGGGCCGGATTGTTTCATTTGCTCGACGAATTCCGCGGCAGTCTGTTTCGCGAGGTCGCGGTCAAACGGCAGCTCCACGATTGTGTCTGCACCATAACGTTGCAGCAGCTCGCGTCGACGCTGATTGGTAAGAATTCTTCCCGGAAACGCATCCGGACGGAACACCTGCGCGGGCAGCGGTTCGAACGTGATAGCAATGACCCGTGCGCCCTTCTGCTGGGCGGAGTCACTTGCCAGCTTCAGCAAGTGCTGGTGACCACGATGCACTCCATCAAACGCACCAATGGTGATGACGCTCGGTGCGGGGTCTGGTTCATTTGGATAGCTAAAGACAGGCGCGATCAAATCTCCGTCACCACTTTTTCAGGTTTCACGATGCCTTCCTCCGGGATTCCGGAGCCAACACCCAGCCAATTTCCCAACACATCGTACACGCGAACCAACCCTGTTGGCACGTCTGCTGGAATGCTCGTGCCATTTCGCCATTTGGTGGCATGGCCTTCACTGAGTACGATGGCCGGCCGATCGTGCAGTGCTGTGTCCGGATGTGCCGCGATATCTTCCCAATGCCCTTGTTCAATGAGCTCGGGGAGCTCGTCCAGTTTCCAGGAATCGTCCAACGTAAACGGCCCCGTGCTCACTCGCACGAGGTTGCTCATGTACGCACCTGTGCCGACAGCTTCGCCGAAATCCCTTGCCAGGGATCGCACGTAGGTTCCCTTGGAACAGTGGATGAAGACCTCAAGGACCGGGTGTTCCCAGCGCACGACCTCGAGTTTGTGGATGGTAACGGCGCGGGCATCGAGCTCGATGTGCTCACCCTTGCGGGCCCGCTCATAGAGTGGACGTCCATCGATCTTAATTGCCGAGTGCATAGGGGGAACCTGGAGAATATCATCGCGAAATTCCGGGAGCATCTTCTCGATCTGCTCAAGCGTCAAATCCGATGCATCATTGATTGCGGTAACGGTGCCGTCGCCGTCGAGGGAATCGGTGGTGACGCCAAAGGTGATTTCCGCAAGGTAACCCTTGCTCGATTCGGAGAGATACTCCACCGTACGTGTTGCCAACCCCACAGCGATCGGCAAAACACCCACAGCTGCGGGATCGAGTGTGCCAGCGTGGCCGACACGTCGCTCGCCGGTCATGCGGCGAACGGCGCCAACCACATCGTGACTGGTTACGCCGGCAGGCTTTTCTATCACCACAAAACCGTGGTACTTACCGCGGGTAGCTCGTTTCGCCATTAGTCAATAACAACGTCCGATACAAAGGTCGGGGCTTCTTCGTCCTGTTCGGGTTGGATGAGCCTGGCGACTTCCTCCAGGAACGCGACCTTCTCTTCCTCGCCACCTTCAAACGCGACACCAGCAGCGCGAGGGTGACCTCCGCCGCCAAACTTCGCAGCGATTTGGGCAACATCTACATTTTCAGTCATGGAGCGCATGGATACCCGCCAGCCAGTATCGGTCTGATACAGAATGGCCGCAGCTCGTGACCCCTCAGTACCGACGAGGAAGTTGACCATGCCCTCGGCTTCACTCGGGCGAGCGCCGACTTCTTCGAACGTTTGCCTGGTGAGAGCGGTCCAGATGAGATCGCCGGTCCAGCTCACGCCGCGAAGCGCCGCTCTCCAGAGGAGCACCGACGATTTTGGCTTGAAGCGGAAGAGACTGTTCACGATCGGTACAGGATTGCCACCGCTATCAACCAGGTCGGCTGATGTTCGCATGGTGCGGGCGGTAGTGCTCTCGGTACGCAAGCCCAGGGTATCTCCATAGATACCAGCGAGCAGACATTGTGAAATGTCCTTATCCAGCACGGTTCCCCACACGGCAAGGACGTCTGTGAGTACTTCTGTTGTGGATGCTGCAGTGGGTTCGATGATATTCACCACGCCGAACTCATCGTTCGTGACGTGGTGATCGATATTGATGATGGGAATGTCGCCGTTGGTGCGAGATGGATCGTCTTTATAAAACGCACCTGCGCGCGTCCTGTCGCTATGGTCAGCGAGCAGCAGGAGATCGTACTCAGGCAGCTCATCTACACCATATAGCAGGGCATCCTCTACTCCTGGAAGGAACTCGAGCGAATGAGGTATCTCACCGTCTGTGACCAGCACCTCGGCGCGAATGTCGAACTGTGTCAATGCCATTTTCAACGCCAGGACGGATGACAGGGAATCTGCATCCACATTTTGGTGGGTTGGCATGAGTACACAGTTGCAGTTACGCAACAGTTCAAAGGCGGCCGAGGCGGCCTCGGTATCGAGTTTCCAGGGCTTGGTCATGTTCCACCCTGCCCTTCGCCATCCGCAGCGTTTTCTGCCGCTTTGCGGCGAATCTCTTCATCTCGGGAGCGTACTTCTGCAAGAACCTCCGAGATTTCCTGAGCGTATTCCATTGAGCGGTCATCCCGAAAATCGATTTCGGGAATCTGACGCATGCGTAGACGCGGCTTGAGATGGAAGCGAATGTAGCCGGCGGCCTGCCGAAGAGCGTCAACTGTGTTTTGACGCTCTTCCTCAGACCCAAGCACGCTCACATATGCGCGAGCGCTGCGAAGATCGGTCGGCACCTCGACTCGGGTGATGCTGAAAAAGCCGATGCGTGGATCTTTCACTTCCTTGCGGATGATGTCATCCAGCTCCGCGCGTAGCATCTCGCCAACCTGTTGAGTTCGTCGAGTCATGGTGCCACTTCTCCGAATATGCGGGGTGTCACCGGAGCCTTAGCCCCGGGCAACCTCTTCACGGTGCAGGAACTCAATCTGGTCGCCGACCTGGAGGTCGTTGAA
>CAZYDY010000052.1:0-8860 GCA_964646245.1 uncultured Sphaerobacteraceae bacterium | reverse complement strand
TGCTGCCACTTGATGAGCTGGGGGCATTTGTGGTTCGCGATGTTTCTCAAGGGACTTCACGCACCATTAGATAGCTCGCGAATTCATGAGGTAGTGATAAACTTACGAGTAATAGGCAAGAGTGCGAACATTCGCGCCTCCTTGCTGCCGGATGATTCCTCAGAGCACCGATTTCACCACGAGCACACAAGGAGATCAGGATTGGCTATTGCCGAAGGACAGTGGCGCGAAGTCGCCCTCAGCGACAGCGAGTATGCCCAAATCGTCGAGCTTCTCGGTCGCGAACCGAGCGAGGTAGAACTTGGGATGTTCGGCGCCATGTGGAGTGAACACTGCGGATACAAGCATTCGCGTCCTCTACTGAAAGGCTTGCCGACCGAAGCACCGTGGGTTCTTCAGGGCCCTGGTGAAAACGCCGGTGCGGTCGATCTCGGAAACGGTTACGCCGCTGTCTTCAAGGTTGAGAGTCACAACCATCCGAGTGCTGTGGAGCCGTATGAAGGTGCTGCTACTGGCGTCGGCGGGATCGTACGTGACATCTTCACGATGGGTGCTCGACCGGTAGCACTATTGAACGGGCTACGGTTCGGGCCACTCAGTGAGCCTCGCAACGCCTATCTCTATTCACACGTTGTTGCCGGAATCGGCGGATATGGAAATTGCCTCGGCGTTCCAACCGTGGGTGGCGAAGTGTTCTTCGATGAAAGCTACAACGGTAATCCGCTCGTGAATGCGATGTGCGTTGGTATTGTGCCGGTGGACGGAATCGTTCGCGCGGCAGCCAGCGGGATTGGTAATGTGCTGATGGTGATCGGCGCGGATACCGGTCGCGATGGCCTGGGCGGCGCGACGTTCTCGTCTGTCGATAACCCCGAGGAATCGCACCGCGGTGTGATCCAGGTAGGGAATCCGTTCCTTGAGAAGCAGCTCATGGAAGCATGCCTCGAGCTCCTCAGCGCTGGATCAGTGGTGGCCATGCAGGATATGGGTGCCGCCGGGATGACCAGCTCTATTGTCGAGTGCGCGAGCCGTGGCGACGTTGGCGTAGATATCGATGTTGCACAGGTGCCTCGACGCGAAGAAGGCATGAACGCCTACGAAGTTATGCTGAGCGAGAGCCAGGAGCGCATGGTGCTTGTGGCGACGCCGGATCGTGTGGCAGAGATTACCGAGGTTCTGACCAGGTGGGATCTCAATGCCGCTGTGATTGGCCAGGTAACGGATACCGGAAACGTTGTCGTTCGCGATGGCAACGAAGTCGTATGCGATGTGCCGGTACGCAACTTTATCGACGATTGCCCAACGTACCCGATTGATCCGGAGACTCCGGCATATCTTGCTGAAGTGCAGAAGCTGGATCTTGACTCGATTGAAGACATTGCGGAAAGCAGTTTGCCGGACACCGTTGTTCGTATGCTGCAGAGCCCGAATGTGGGTAGCCGCAGCAGTATTTACGAACAATTTGATTCCACAATCCTGACAAATACCGTTCTTGGTCCTGGTCAGGGAGATGCAGCCGTGATTCGCCAGAAGGGAACGAGCGGCGGCATGGCGATCAGCATGGATTGCAACAGCCGCTATGTCTATCTCGATCCGTATCTTGGTGCCCAGCACGCGGTTGCGGAAGCAGTACGCAATGTTGCAAGTACAGGAGCGAGACCACTGGGCCTCACCAACTGCCTCAACTTTGGTTCACCGGAACGCAACCCGGCGGACTATCAGTTGGTGGAAGCGGTGAAGGGCATGGGCGATGCGAGTCGCCAGCTCGACGTCCCGATTGTCAGCGGAAACGTAAGCCTCTACAACGAAACCGATCGCGTGCCGGTATACCCAACTCCCATGATCGGTTGTGTTGGTGTATTGGATGATATCCATGCGCATGTGGGTATGGCCTGGCGCGAAGGACAGACTCTCTGGCTCGTTGGGTCGGGAACACCATCGCTTGGGGGCTCCGAGTACCTGGCTCATATCCACGACATGGTCGCTGGCATGCCGCCGGAACTCGATCTTGAGGCCGAGGTGAAACTGATCCGATTCCTGCGAGAGGTTGCTGGTTCGAAGTTCGACGCAGCGGTGCACGACCTTTCCACTGGCGGACTTGCGCTGGCCGTGAGCGAGATGGCCCTCACATCCGGCATCGGTGTTCAGCTCAGAGATGTTCCGACTCAGGGACGGGTTGATGTGACCTGGCTTGGTGAAAGTGCTGGCCGGATACTTGTGGCAATCGACCCCGCATCCGCTATGCAGTTCAGCCGCCTCGCCGAGGAGTGGGAAGTGGCCCACATTCAAATCGGCACTACTGGCGGCGAAGACCTCACGTTCCCGGACGGGAGTTCTGTTTCATTGGCTGATCTAAATACAGCCAGTCATTCGGCACTCGCGGTCGGCCTGGAAGCAGAAATGGCATGACCTTTGCATGGGACACGGACGACAAACCGCATGAAGAGTGTGGCGTATTCGGAATCTACGGGCCGGATGTAGACGTATCCCGCGTCACGTTCTTCGGCCTCTATGCGCTGCAGCATCGGGGACAGGAAAGCGCAGGTATAGCAGCGACCGATGGCAAGCGCATCAAGCTCCGTCGTAGCCTGGGACTCGTTTCAAACGCGTTCAAGGAAGAGGATATCGATGAGTTGAGCGGGTTCGCGGCTATTGGCCACACTCGCTACAGTACGGCCGGTTCCACACTGCAATCCAATGCCGGACCTATGTACGTCGAGACGGAGTTCGGTCCAATTGCGATAGCTCATAACGGGAATATCACGAACGCGGTGCCACTCAAAGAAGAACTGGAAGCCCAGGGAGAGGAATTCGTGACCACGACGGATTCGGAAATCCTTGCCCGAGTGATTGCATTGGCCGACGGGATGAATATCGCCCAGAAGATCCGTAATGCGATAACCAAACTCGTGGGTGCCTACAGTCTTTCAATCCTGACTGAGAATGAAATCTATGCAGTGCGTGATCCTGTCGGAATCCGACCACTATGCATCGGCCAGATGGAAGGCGGCTATGTGGTCGCATCAGAATCCTGCGCGTTGATGACTATCGGGGCCGACTTCGTTCGCGAAGTCGAACCGGGCGAGATCATCCGTATTGATAGCAACGGTTTCGAGTCGCTCGGATCCGGACCGCCGCAAGCGCATGCGCTCTGCCTGCTGGAACTCGTGTACTTCGCCAGGCCAGACAGCCAGATCATGGGTCAGCGACTGCACATGATGCGCCAGAACATGGGTCGCAAGCTCGCTCGCGAGGCGCCTGTGGATGCTGACGTCGTTGTTGGTCTGCCAGATTCCGCGACTCCGGCTGCTATTGGTTTTGCGCAGGAAAGTGGCATACCGTTCAGCGAAGCACTGATAAAGAATCGCTATATTGGCCGAACATTTATTCAACCGAACCAGCGGATGCGCCAGCAGCAGGTTCGGCTCAAGTTCAACGTACTGCCAGAGGTGGTGAAGGACAAGCGAGTGGTGCTCATTGATGACACCATCGTGCGCGGGACGACGAGTCGACCTATCGTAGAGCTCGTGCGAAGTGCCGGTGCCAAGGAAGTGCACATGCGGGTGCACGCTCCACCGATTGTCTGGCCGTGTTACCTGGGAGTCGACCTCGCCAAACGGGAAGAGCTTATTGCGGCCCGGCTCACGATTCCACAAATCGCCGAGCATATTGGAGTCGATTCGTTGCAGTATCTTTCCCTTGACGGATTGATTGATGCGATCGGCGAAGGCGACAACAAGTTTTGCCATGCATGCATGAGTGGTAAATATCCGGTCCAGACATTCAATAATGTGAACAAGTTAGCTCTCGAATCACAGTGAGCGAGATTGTCTTCTGACATGGAAGGGGAGTGTTCTCAATTGAGCGAAGATTTGAAAACGACACCGATGACCGAGCGGCATATTGAGCTCGGGGCACGGATGGTTCCGTTTGCTGGTTGGAAAATGCCAGTGCAGTACGAAGGCGTGATTGCGGAGCACAATACCGTCCGCACCAAGGCGGGTCTGTTTGATCTTTGCCACATGGGGCAGTTCCTCTTGACCGGCCCGGATGCACTTGCGTTCCTGCAGTACACCACAACAAACGACCTCTCCACACTGGAGCCGGGTCAGGCGAAGTACACGCTACTCAGTAATCCGGAAGGCGGCGTGATCGATGACATCATCGTTTACCGCAATCCGGAGGGTGAGGAAGGGTATGTTGCATGTATGAACGCCGCGAACGCTGCTGCAGACGTCGCGTGGTGGACGAAACAGGGTGAAGAGCTCAGCGATTTCAATGTCACCCTAGAGGACATATCCCAGAAAACTGGAATGATCGCGATTCAGGGTCCAACCGCCCAGGCTATTGTTGCGAAAGTAACTGACAAGAACCTGGATGAGATTGTTGATTTCACCTGGGACAACGCCACGATTGCTGGTGTAGAGACCAAGACCGCCCGAACCGGTTATACCGGCGAGGACGGCTTCGAGTTCTACGCCGATCGCGACAAGATCGCCAGCATCTGGGATGCACTGCTTGATGCCGGTAAGGACGACGGACTGGTCCCGGTCGGACTCGGAGCGCGCGACACATTGCGACTTGAGGCCCGGATGCCGCTCTATGGCCAGGAACTTGGCATGGACATTAGTCCGTACGAGGCAGGACTGGGTTGGGCAGTTAACCTGAAGAAGGGCGATTTCATCGGCCGTGACGCGATGGCAGCTGTGAAAGAGGCCAAGCCGGACAAGAAGACGGTCGGCTTCAAGTATCTCGGCAAGGGTGGAGCACCTCGCACCGGTTATCCTGTTTCGATCGACGGCGAGGAAGTCGGTGCAGTCACCAGCGGCACGAAATCCCCGACGCTCGGTGAGAATATTGGTCTGGCGATGATCAAGTCTGAGCATGCCGGCGTGGGCAACGAGTTCGATGTCATTGTCCGTGGCAAGCCCGTGCGAGCCGTACAAGTAAAGACACCATTCTACAAGCGAGAAAAGTGAAAACCATAATCACCTGACTATACAGGCGATTAATAGCATAATCACAAGAACGAAGGGCATCTGATGGATGCCTCCCAATCCAATCAGGAGTGAATTCCATGAGCGCACCAGAGAACAGAAAATACACAAAGACACATGAGTGGGTTTCCCTTGAAGGCGATATCGCTACCTTCGGTCTTACCGACCACGCCCAGAGCGAACTCGGCGACATCACGTACCTCGAACTGCCAGAAGTTGGCGACGAAGTAAAAGCCGGAGATGCATACGGTGTTGTCGAATCCGTGAAGGCCGCTTCCGACATTTACTCCTCCGTTGACGGAGAGGTTGTGGAAGTAAATGAATCTGCGGTCGAGGGCCCAGAGCTGATTAATACTTCGCCATACGATGATGCGTGGCTGGTGAAGGTGAAGGTGAATGATCCGTCACAGTTGAATGAGCTGATGGATTCCAACGCATACAACGAGTTTGAAGCCAACGAATAATTTCGTCCACGTGATCAGAGAACAGGGGACTTCCTTCCACTATGTCTTTCAATCCGCATACTCCGGAAGATCGTCGAGCGATGCTCGAAACTATTGGGGCGACATCGGTCGAGGAACTCTTCTCTCCCGTACCGGAGGATGTCCGCTTCCCTGAACTAAACCTGCCTCGGCAGCTTACTGAAATGGAAGCTGCCCGTCGCCTGCAGGACCTGGCCTCGATGAACGTTGTGCCGGATCCGGAGGATAATTACCTCGGCGCCGGATCGTACCAGCATTATGTGCCGGCCGCAGTGGGCCAGATTCTCAGCCGTGGCGAGTTCTACACTGCTTACACACCGTACCAACCGGAGGTTGCCCAGGGCACCCTTCAGGTGATTTACGAGTTCCAGTCGATGGTGGCTGGCCTTCTCGGTACAGAAGTCGCCAACGCCAGCATGTATGATGGCGCGACCGCTTTTGCTGAAGGCGCATTGATGACTGTGGCGAGCAGCCGCAAGAAGCATCGGGTACTGCTGGCTGGAACCGTTCCTCCTTCATATCGCGACGTCATGCACACGTACGTTGATGGTGCCGGGGTAGAGATCACTCATGTTGAGCCGGCCAATCCGTTTGTGCTGACGGTTGATGACCTGAAGCCGCACCTGACTGATGACCTGGCGTGTATCGCCATTGCGTCTCCCAACTTCTTCGGAGCAATCGAAGATGTGGAGGCGATCGCCAATTTGGCGCACGAGAATGGCACATCGCTGGTGGTCTCGACGACTCCGGTGCCACTTTCGCTCATGAAGTCTCCGGGTGAACTTGGCGCGGATGTTGTGACTGCCGAGGGCCAAAGCCTTGGCGTCGCCCAGAGCTATGGTGGTCCGTACGTGGGGCTGCTCGGTTCCACGCAGAAGCTTGTACGGCAGATGCCTGGACGAATCGCGGGTATCACCACCGATAGCGAAGGCAAGCGTGGTTATGTGCTGACGCTGCAAACGCGTGAGCAACACATCCGCCGAGAAAAGGCGACGTCGAATATCTGTACAAATCAGGGATTGATGGCAACCGCTGCGACGGTGTACATGAGTACCCTTGGACCTGAAGGTTTCCGCGAAGTTGGTCAGGCTGCATATACCAATGCACATTACCTGGCGGACCAAATCTCCCAGATCGACGGGTACGAACTCGCATTCGACTCTCAGTTCTTCCACGAATTCACCGTGCGGACGCCAAAGCCGGCGGCGGAGATTCTGGAGGCGCTGCTCGCAGAAGGGATCCTTGGAGGGATTGATCTGAGTATGTTCAACCCTGAATGGAACAACCTGTTGTTGCTGACGGCTACCGAGCTGAACAGCAAGGACGGGATTGATCGCTTCATCAACATCCTGAAAGATCTATAGTCCGGGTCAAATAATGGTATACAGAGCTGTATGGCATAATTGAGCCATACAGCTCTGTATCGTTACGACTCTTTCGATAGCGATCAACATCGCTGCTCTTCTGAAAATCCTGAGGTACCTGTGGCCAAACCGATCGTTGCCCTTGTTGGCAGACCAAATGTAGGTAAATCGACGCTATTTAATCGCCTTATCGGCGAACGCCGAGCGATCGTTCAAAACGAGCCAGGCACCACCAGGGATCGAACCTATGCAAGTGCCGACTGGATCGGCGCGGAGTTCACTGTTGTCGATACCGGCGGACTCATGCAGGACGACGAGATCTCGAAGACTGCGGATGGCGACTCCGATTCCGAAACACACATCGCCGAAGAAACTCGCGAGCAGGCGCTGGCAGCGATTGCTGAAGCGGATGTGATCGTATTTGTGACCGATATCCTGGCGGGAGCCCCGACAGCCGGTGACTTTGAAATCGCCCAGATTCTTCGTCGAGCGGACAAGCCGGTGGTTCTCGCCCTCAATAAGGCCGATTCCCCGGCCCGGCGAGAGGCGGCATTCGAGTACTACCAACTTGGCCTCGGCGAGCCAATGCCGATTTCCGCTTACCACGGGAACGGAACGGGCGATATGCTCGACAAGGTCGTGGAGGCACTACCTGAGTTTGAGGAAGAGGAAGAAGAACTCGAAGGTCCCAACATCGCGATTGTTGGTCGGCCGAATGTCGGCAAGAGCGCATTGCTCAACTCGTTGCTGGGGCAAGAACGCGCCATTGTTAGCGATGTTGCTGGTACCACGCGAGACAGCCTGGACACCCAGCTCTACTGGAATGATGAACCGCTCACACTTATCGACACAGCGGGTATCCGACGTAGTGGACGCGTAGAACGCGGGATCGAGCGCATTAGTGTGATGCGATCCATGCGAGCCATCGAACGGGCGGACGTTGTTGTTCTCCTCATCAATGCCGAAGAGGGATTCACGACGCAAGACCTGCACATTGCCGGCTACGTTGAAGAGCAGAAGAAGGGCCTGATTGTCGCGGTCAACAAGTGGGATCTCATTGAAAAGGATCACACGACCATGGACGCGTGGCGAGCGGTTGCCGAGCGAGAGCTCGATTTCATGCCGTATGCGCCCGTGGTGTTCATTTCCGCGAAGCTTGGTCAGCGCGTTGACCAGATCATCGAAAAGGCACTCGAGGTGCTGGAACAGCGTCAGCGTCGAATCAGCACTGCGGCACTCAATCGCGTGTTGAAAGAAGCGGTAGACAAGCACCAGCCACCGAGTCGACCCGGAAAGTGGATCAAGTTCTATTACGCAACGCAGGCGGATACTGATCCGCCGACGTTCATCTTTTTCACAAACGATCCAAAACAGATACACTTTACGTATAGAAGGTACCTGGAGAACGAGCTTCGTAAGACGTTCGGATTCGAAGGAACACCTATCAGAATGAGCTTCCGGGATAGACACGAGGACTTCTAGCCATGGATATCACCATCTCCCTGGGACTTGCAGTAGCGGCTTTCTTCTTCGCGGCTGTGCCGTGGGGACTGGTGATGGGCAAGTGGCTCAAAGGGGTTGATATCCGCCAGGGGGGCAGTGGAGCTACTGGCACCACGAACTCCTTGCGCATCCTTGGCTGGCGCATCGCCATCGCGATTTTCCTGCTGGATTTCGGCAAGGGCGTGTTGCCCGTCGTTCTCGCCAGATGGTGGGATCTTCCGGATTGGGCAGTGGCTATTGTGGCAATTACGGCTACAGCCGGACACTGCTGGTCACCATACATTCGCATGAAGGGTGGTAAGGGCATGGCCACTGGCGGGGGTGCCTCCGTCGCGATGTTCCCGTGGCTCGTGTTCTGCCTGATCTTCGTTGTGCTTGTGGTTTGGCTGACCAAGTATGTATCGCTGGCATCCATCCTGACTGCACTTCTCGGACCGACCCTGGTAGTGATTCTCGCAATCCTTGGATACGTGCCGGGATGGTGGGCAGCCGGAGTGGTTGGCGTTGGAGCGAT
>CAZYDY010000051.1:0-8957 GCA_964646245.1 uncultured Sphaerobacteraceae bacterium | reverse complement strand
CTGGCCGGTCAGCCGAAGTTGCTCCTGCTTGATGAGCCTACCCGCGGCATGGATCCATGGCACAAACGGCAATTCATGGGCGTTCTGCAGCGCCTGCAAAAGCGCGGACTGGCGATCCTCATGGCCACGCACGATGTTGAACTCGCGGCCGAAACTGCGCAGAGAATTGTCATGCTGGGGGATGGTGGCATTGTCGCTTCCGGGGTCCCGGAAGTGGTGCTTGCCGATTCACTCGCCTATACCACCCAGGTGAATATGCTCTTCGGTGGTCAGTGGCTCACTGTCGGCCAGGTTCTTGGCGAGAGTCGCGATCGCGGGCTGCTCTGAGCTGGCTGAATCAGTGGCTCCAGCTTCGGTTCGGCTGTTGGCAACACATCCAGGGTTGAATCCGGTGTGAAGGCGGCCGTATGGAAGAAGTTGCTCGGGCTCCAGATCAGCCAGTTGTTAATGCCGAGATCGTTGAGCGCATCGATTTGTGCCCGGACGTCAGCCGCACCATAGGTACGCATACCATGCATCCCAAAATCCTGTAGCCATGGACGCAGTTGCAAGCGATTCCCGTTTAGCTGCTTCACCGCTTCGTTCATGCTGATATGTACGGTGAGATAGGGTGATTCGTTCGGATGCCCGGCGATACCGTAAAGCGAACCCTTCGGCCAGTGAGATGGATAAATCATCGGGCTGATGTAGTCGACCTTCTCCGAGACTTGCTCAAAGTTCTGGCCGATCCCCAGGTCATGGTCGATCACCGTGGTGTAGCCAAATACATCAGCCGATTGGCGTCCGCCGAGCGGGATGAGCCGATCGCGACTAATCTGCAGGAAATCCTCGATTGCCGATTCGCGGTCGAAGGCAGTCACCGCTCCGCCAAAGTCGGCCCGAGCCATGTTGCCGTCCGTAGGAAACCGGATGTAATCGTATTGCACTTCGTCAAACCCGAGGTGAATAACTTCCTCCGCAAGGCTGATGTTGGCTTCCCACATCGGACGACTCATCGGGTTCACCCAGGCTGCACCGTTTTGATCTCGCCAAAGCCCACCAGTGAACGAATCTCGCACCGCGTACTCAGGGTGTAGCTCTGCTACGGGGCTATCTTTGAATACAACGATTCTTGCGATTGTATAAATGCCGTTGCTGCGGAACTCTTCAAGGAGCCACGGCAAATCCAGGATCGGCAAAATCATATTCGCTTCCTGGAAGAGTGGGTTCTCCGTATCGAAATAAACGACGTCCTCTTTTACATCAATCACGACCGCATTCACTTCGGTGGTCTTGGCAATGTGAATATAGTTGGCCACAGTCGCCGGATTGTTGCTGATGCGGGGATTGAAGTAGATCCCTCGTACGGAGTACGAAGACATCACCACATCAACCGCCTGGCCGTTGTTGGGCGCAACAACAAGCTCCTGCTGGTATCCGGCGCTGGAGATAATTAGCGCGTCTCCCGGGAGAACCTTGCCATTGCTGAAGTGGAAAATCCCTTGCTGGTCGGAGAAGGTGTAGCTTTCACCGTCTGTGATCCACGCGTTGGGGATCGGGTGGCCATCTGAATTCCGTATGGTTCCCGCCACTTCGAGGTCGACCGGATCGGAGGCGAAACCGGATGCTTGTGTCACGAAAAACAGCGCTACCGCAGCGAGGATCCCCACGACAATGCGCCCGGATATCAGCCGCACTTCTATACGATGCGGCTTTGCCACAAGGGAATCTGATGTTTCAAGCATGTAGAGTGAACCCTGGTAATGTACGTACACCATTCACGGGCTATTTTACCACGTTGCTTATTGCGTTGCCTTACGATCTTCCAGCGAAATGACGTCCCGCAGTTGGTCGCGGAACCACATGGTGACATCGTGACTTTCGATCGCTCTTTTCATGGCGGTCGCTCGTCGATTTCGTTCCGGCATCGGCATGGTGAGCGCCTCAAAAATGGCCTCGGCATGCCCTTCGATATCCGCCGGCGAAACCACAAGCGCCCACTCGCCAAGCTGTTCAACTGCTCCCGCGCCTTCGGAGAGCAACAGAACGCCACTGCGTTCGTTTACCAATGCGCCTTCCTTGGCAACCAGGTTCATTCCATCCATTAGTGAATTCACCATCAGCAGGTCATACCATTTCATGGCTGCCAGCACGCGTGCGTACTTCTCGCCCATGATCACCTGAATCGGGTGCCATCCTGTCTCGACGTTGGCGTACTTTGCATTGATTCGACCTACAACAGCGCTGATATCGTCGAGATAGTCCCGATATTCTTCAACGTCCAGGCGACTTGGCTGGGTGACAGCGATGAAGTTCACTCGATCCCGGAATTCCGGGTGGAGCTCGAGGAACCGGTCGAACGCAAGGAACCCGCGAATGATGTTTTTGCTCGGTTCTGCCCGGTCGGCGCGCAGAATGGTGTACTCGTTCCAGTGCGTAGGTAGGTAGCGTTCATAGTTACGGGCTTCCTGGCTGTAAGCGATACGCTGCACGGCCACCGGGTCGATGGAAATGGGATACGTTTCTACGGTGATTTCGCGATCATTCCAGATGATTTTGCGATTTTCGTAATCGATCTTCACGCCGTCCAAGTACGCTTCGCAGGTGTACATGAAACTACGGGCATGACTGCTGGTTTGGAAGCCGACGATGTCGTTCCCCAGCATCCCCTCGCAAATAGCGGTTCTCATTTCGCTCGGAAGCAGGCGCCAGTAATCCGGGTCAGGCCATGGAATATGAATGAAGTGCTGAATGATAGCGTTCGGCCGCCTGGCCCGAATCATTTGCGGTGTTAGGTACAGGTGATAGTCCTGAAGCATGATGACCGGCTCGATATCCCCACCGATGTTGTCGCATGCCGCGACGATCTCATCGGCATACATCTCGTTGACCACCACGTATCCGTTTCTCCAGGCTTCCCAGGTTTCGTGGGTGATATCAGGGGAGCGCGGGGTATCCCACAGGTAGTGTTGCAGGAACCAAAGGAGTGGGTTGGCGATGACGTTGTAGTACTTGTTATAGCTATCCTCGTCTGGCGCCACGAAGCGCAGACGGAAATTGGTGCCGGTCTCTTCAGGTGCAATGAACGATTCACCGGCATCCAGTGCCTTCTGCCACCGCGCGCGATCTCCGCTCCCCATGGTGGCAGCAATCCAGATCGCCTTGTGCTCCTGGAGGACGGTGCTTACGGCGGTCACCAGCCCACCGCTTCCCTGCCGGCTTGAGAAGCTCCCGTTCGGTTCTTTTGTGAATTCCACGGGACCGCGGTTGGATACCATCATGAGCGGGCGCTCATTGAGCATCTGGGTAATTCGTGCCTCAAGATCGACCGTGTCTTCACGTGGCGCGTTTTTGGTAGCGTCAGTTGAATCGTTCTTGTCGGTCATCTCACGGCTCTCCCTCGTCGCCCGCTATGCAGGCTCACTTTCAGGTATCAGACCCCTTTAGCATGCGTTGTTTACGGGTGTTTCGCAACCTCGGGGTGCAACAAAACGGACCCGGCTGCATACGAGCCGGGTCCGTATCATGTTTGTACTATTGGGCGGCCCTAGACCTGCGTTGCAGGATATCCCTCATCCGCAAGCTCAGCCTGAATTTTGGCCAGATCGATCTTGTCCGCGTCAAAGGTGACATCAATCACCTTGGTGTCCGCTGAAGCTTCTACCGCTTCAACTCCATCAAGAGGGCTGAGTCGGTTTTTCACCGAACCCACGCAGTGTCCGCAGGAGATATCGGGAGCCTGGAGCTTTACTGTTGCCGTTGTCATATCAAAGTCCTTTCCTGGGGCTGGTGCCCCTCATCACGTATAAGTCTAATGCCCCGCTGAGTCGTTACTCATTGGAGCGGCACTGTCATCAATCAGGCTCATGCCTGTCTGCTCGGTAAGCCACCACATCACCGCACCAATCGCCAGTGCCAGCAGGGCGATTCCTGCCAGGTATCCCGCCTGCAATACACGCTGGCCTACCGATGGGTGAATGATCTCGCGTGCGTTCTCCGGAGTCTTGAATGACCGCAGTCGCAAGGCGTTGGTGACCACGCTGACTGAGCTCATCGCCATCGCTGCAGCTGCAAGCATCGGGTTGAGCAGAATGCCGAATGCGCCATAGAGCGCGCCCATCGCCACAGGTATCAACGCGACGTTGTAGCCGAATGCCCAGAAGAGTCCCTGCTTGATCGTGTCGACCGTGCGGCGGCTGAGCGCGAACGCAGTAATGATGCCGTGCGGGTTGTCACCGATGAGCGTAATGTCCGATGCTGCCATGGCGACATCAGTTCCACTACCAATGGCGATCCCGAGATCAGCCGTCGCCAGGCTGGGAGCATCGTTGATGCCGTCGCCAACCATCGCTACGGTCTTGCCCTGGGATTGCAGTTCCTGCACTTTCTCGGCTTTCTCGTGCGGAAGGACGTTGGCAACAACATTCTCGATACCGACTTCGCGGGCGATCACGTTGGCGGTCGCGGCGTTATCTCCGGTGATCATCCAGACGTCGAGGCCGAGTTCCTTCAGGTCCGAGACAGTCTTCACGGAGTCTGGCTTGAGCGCATCAGCGATACCAAAGACTGCGCCCGGTTCGCCGTCGATCGCCATCAGTACCGGAGTTGCACCCGCATTGGCCGCAAAACTGGCCGGATGTTCGAATCGCTCGAAGTCGACGTTATGCTCTCGCATGAACGTCTCATTACCGATGACCACGTTCTTGCCGTCAACGGTGGCGATGATTCCCTTGCCAGTCACGCTGTCAAAGGTGGTTGGAACTGGAACGTCGAGTTCACTCGCTCTCGCCGCTTCGACAATAGCCTGTGCCAGTGGATGCTCGGATTGCGATTCGGCCGCAGCAGCAATTCGGAGCGCTTCGGATTCATCCAGGTCTCCCAGAAGCTTCACGCTGGTGACCTCGGGCTTGCCGCGTGTGATGGTGCCGGTTTTGTCCAGCACAACCGTATCGACTTTGCGCACCATTTCGAGCGCATCGCCACCGCGAACAAGGATGCCGTTCTCGGCAGCTTTGCCGGTACCAACCATGATCGCTGTTGGAGCAGCAAGCCCGAGCGCACAGGGGCAAGCGATAACGAGCACGGCCACGAAGGTCGTCACGGCGTAGCTCAGCGACGGATCTGGACCAAAGAAGTACCACCCCAGGAAGGTGAGTGCAGAAAGCACCAGCACAATCGGCACGAATATGCCGCTGATCTGGTCTGCCAGTCTCTGCATCGGCGCCTTGCTGCCCTGGGCGTCTTCCACCATGCGAATGATGTTGGCGAGTACAGTGTCCTTACCGACTGCGGTTGCGCGGAAGAGGAATGAGCCAGTGGTGTTGATTGTGGATCCAATGACTTCATCGTTCGCTTGCTTCACCACCGGCGCCGGCTCACCCGTGAGCATGCTTTCATCAATTGCGGATGTGCCTTCGGTCATCACACCATCGACCGGAATCTTCTCTCCGGGCCTCACACGGATAACATCGCCAACAACCACCTGCTCGGTGGGGATGTCCTGCTCCACACCATCACGAAGCACCCGGGCGGTAGGCGCGTTCAAGCCAACCAGTGCGCGGATGGCGTCGCCTGTACTCTTTTTGGCGCGGGCTTCCATCCATCGACCCATCAGGATGAGGGCGATGATGATGACTGCGGATTCGAAATAGAGGTGATACGGAATCTGCCAACGCTCGGCCAAATGTGGCCACAGCACAACGAACGCACTGTAGCCCCAGGCAACCGTGGTACCCACGGCGACGAGCGTATTCATATTGGTGGCGCCGTGCTTGAGGGCGGCCCAGGTAGCAACGTAGAACTCTCGACCAGCCCAGACCTGCACAAACGTGGCGGCGATCAGCAGGAACGGTGCAAGGGTGCGCTCGCTCATAGGAATCGGCACGTACATGAGAATCATCATGACCGCGCCGATAGCGAGGCTCACCAGGCTCTTCACCTTTAGGTCTTGGATGTGTGCGTCTCGCTTGCGATCCCGCTCTTCAGCGTCACGCTCAGCCGTTGATGGTGCCTGCGCAGTTGAAGTCGGCGCTGTTGTGAGAGCAGGCAGCTCGATCGCACCAGGTGTATAGCCAGCCTTGGTAACTGCCTCGTTAAGGATTTCAGTAGAAACCCCGGGAGCGATCGTCACCGTGGCGGTTTCTGTAGCGAGATTGACCGCGACATCGCTTACGCCGTCGACTTTCGCGAGGGCTTTCTCGACCCGGCCCACACAGCTTGCGCAGGTCATCCCGTCAACATCGAACGTGAGTGTGGAGCTGTCTGAATTAGTTGGTTCTGGCTCGGTTGCAGGTGGAGCGATATCTCCGGCGACATATCCCGCCTTGTTTATGGCAGATGAAAGCGCCTCCGGCGAAACTGAATCAGAAGCGGTAACGGTTGCCGTCTCGGTGGCGAGATTAACGCTTACATCGCTTACGCCATCGACTTTCTCAAGCGCTTTTTCCACGCGGCGTACACAGCTTGCGCACGTCATACCGTCCACTTCAAAGGTCGTTGTCCAGTCGTGCGTTGGTGTGGTGGTAGCCATAGTGCTGAATGAAACCCCGCGAGCGTCGCAATCTGTGGGCGTACGCTATCCCATCTTTGACTTTAATAGTACCCCCTGGGGGTATCCCTGTCAACGATTTGGAAGATCGACGCACATCACTACCATGCGTCTGTGCTGTACCATTAACCTCCGAAATCTGATGAGGAGGAATCGTGACTCATCGCACCCGGTCGGGGGGAGGAAATGCCCGCCGACAATCATCCGAGCCTGATCGATCCCATCCAACCTGGCTACCTCCGGGCCGAGAGTGCCCTTGGTGCGGCAGCCGGGATACGGTGTTTGTGCAGCGCGGGTTTGCAGATGGGCAGGAATCGAAAGATCAGTACGTTCTTTGTCACGATTGTGGAAAAGTCACCTACGATATTGTTGCCACATCGGATCGCGAGATTCGAATCAACCGCTTCCAAACTGGTGGAACGTATCGCGACGCATCACATCAGATTCGCTACACCATTTATCGCATGCTCAAGGTGGGATTCAACGAGTACCTCCTTTACCTCCGGCCGATATTCCCGGAGCAAACCGACACGCACTAATCACAGGATTACTCATTCATGACTGAACTGAAGTCAGCTGTTCACCAAAATTCGTTGGACAGCGAGGTCGCGAAACGTCGCACCTTTGCGATCATTTCGCACCCGGACGCGGGCAAAACCACATTAACAGAAAAGCTGCTGCTGTACGGCAACGCCGTGCAGATGGCCGGTTCAGTGACCGCGCGCAAAACGCAGCGTCATGCTGCGTCCGACTGGATGGATATCGAAAAGGAACGCGGTATCTCCATCACCAGTACGGTATTGGCCTTCCCGTATTCCGGCAAGCACTTGAACCTGCTGGATACACCCGGTCACCAGGATTTCTCCGAAGACACCTATCGCACGCTCACCGCTGTCGACAGCGCCATCATGGTGCTGGACGGATCGCGTGGTATCGAACCGCAGACGCTCAAGCTGTTTGAGGTCTGCCGGCGCCGCAACACACCGATCTTCACCTTCGTCAACAAGGTCGATCGTCCCACCAAGTCGCCGCTCGACCTGATGGATGAGATCGAAAAAACACTCGGGCTCGTCACCTATCCGCTGAATTGGCCGATTGGCGACGGTCCGGATTTCCGCGGTGTGTTCGATCGTGCGACGCAGAAAGTGCACCTCTTCGAACGAACAGAGCACGGCGCAAAACGTGCACCCGTGATCGAGATCGACGATCTTGCTGATCCGGTGCTGGACGAAAAGATCGGGGAAACGCTGGCAAGCCAACTCCGTGAGGACGTTGAGCTGCTTGAGCTCGCCGGCGCTGAACTCGATCTCGATGAAGTGCTGGCCGGCAACATGACGCCGGTTTGCTTCGGATCCGCCCTGACGAATTTCGGAGTACAGCTGTTCCTGGATAACTTCATCGAAATGGCACCAGAGCCGCAAGCTGGGGAAACCAGCGAAGGCGAGATGGAACCGACCGATCCCCGCTTTAGCGGATTTGTCTTCAAAATCCAGGCGAATATGGATAAGCGTCACCGTGACCGCGTCGCATATTTCCGTGTCGTGTCGGGCAGGTTCGAGCGGGACATGGATGCCTGGCACCCGCGGCTCGGCCGCAAGGTCCGACTCAATCGCGCCATGAGATTGTTCGGGCAAGAGCGCGAAATCGTGGAAGAGGCGTACGCCGGCGATGTTGTCGGCCTGCTCAGCACGGGTACATTCACGATCGGCGACACCATCAGCAGCGAGGATGTCGGCACGTTCTCGGCCCTCCCGCGATTCCAGCCGGAGCACTTCGCGCGGCTGCGTCACGCCCGCGCCGACAAGTACAAGCAGTTCCTGAAGGGCATCACACAGATCGAGGAGGAGGGTGGTATCCAACTCTTCTATCCGGTGGCTTCGGGAAGTCGCGAGCCGATCATGGCTGCCGTCGGTGTCCTGCAGTTTGATGTGGTGATTTCCCGCCTCGAAACGGAATACAACGTCGAGACGATTATGGAACCGCTAACCTTCACTGCTGCCCGTTGGGTAGCGGGTGATGATTCGGAAATTGCCCAGATTGGTGCCGGCCGTGGCCGCATGCGCGCCGAGGATTTCAGCGGGAACCCGGTCATTCTCTTTACAACCGAGTGGGACATGCGCTACGCAGAAGAAAATGCGAAGAACGTAACATTCTCCGCGCTTTCCGAAATTTAGGGCAGCGGAGACGTTGCCCTCCGCTGCAGGTGGGACTACTTAAATATCATTGGCTTCGCCGTCAAGCGAAGCATCCGTCTCAACAGCTGCAGGTTCATCCATCAAGGGAATACCAACCGTAACCTCCGCTGGCGCTGGCGTGAGCTCCATGGGAATAAACGGCCTTGTCAGTCGCAATCCACCACCACGAATGGCGAACAACAACGCAAATACCATCGTTGGTAAACCGATAATCGCCAATGCGGTAACCATTCCGT
>CAZYDY010000050.1:7326-9150 GCA_964646245.1 uncultured Sphaerobacteraceae bacterium | reverse complement strand
GCGAATATACCGCCCAGCAGCGCGCCCACACCGATAGCAGAGAAGAACACGCCGATGCTTCCTTCGTTTATGCCGATATCCAGGGCCTTGCCTACGAACAGCGTCAGGGTTCCATAACCGAGTGCACCACTGCCGAGCGTCATTGCCATGTATGCCACGATTTCTGGTCGCTTCAACAACCAGCGGTAACCACCGCGTTTGGCTGCCGCTTCTTCCGCAACGGCGTCGACATCACCTTCTTCAATCACGCGGTGCGCACCATCCACCGATTCTGGCAGTCGCCAAATGATGACACCGAGAAACGCGATGGACAGGCCATTAAGGATGAAGAGCGGAGACGGTCCGGCAAAGGCGAGGATGACACCACCGAGGAGGGGTCCGACAATCTCGCCGACCTCCATTGCCATGGCCTGAACCGCGTTTGCCGTTCCTCGCTTCTTATTCGGGGTCAGCATCATCAGGCGAACTTCGTACGCCGGTGTCTCTACAGCCTGGAGCGTTCCCGACAGAAATCGAATGAGGTACAAAAGCCAGATACTGGCAAACGGGATCAGCAATAAATAGGAGAAAGCGAGCACGGTGAACAGCGCATACGTGATAACGAGTAAGCGTTTGCCGGGGAACTTGTCGACCAGGGTCCCGGCGATGGGCTGAAATATCCCAAGTGGAAGCAGTGTCATGGCGAGCATGCCACCAACCCCGAGTGCTCCATCACCGATCTGGAAGGACAGCACAACAAGAGCCACGGTGTTCAGCCGCGCTCCTATCCACATCACGGCAAATGCACTCAGTAGCCGCCTGGATTCAGGTGCGTCTTTCATCGCTCGATAACGGTTGATGCCGTTGACCAACGATGTTCGAAGTGCCTCAACCGGACTCCGTGTTAGTCCGCCCGGAGAAGGTGTGCCGTCCATGATCTACTCCCTGGAACGAACGCACGTGTAACGAAGGCTGAACAGAATGCGGCAGTAGGGGAAGATTCAGGATCTTCCGACAGTTTGCCAATGCGGCACTCAAAGCGGTGGGTATCAGGCGCACAACACAGCCATTCAAGGAGCTGTGGATTATGTCGTGTTGGCGCATGTTTCGCTCTACATTAGCAGGATGGCCCCTGAATGTAAACATACCGACCCTGTGCGCTCCTGCGCTGCCGACTCACCGGTTGTCATCTCCATTGTTTCCATGTGGCAGAATTGACACGGTGTACTGAATGACGATGGACGTCATCAACGAAATCAATGGAGATACTATGTCCAACCAACTCCCAACGTGGGACCTTTCTCAATACTTCCCATCCCTCGAATCCGAAGAGTTCCTCGCAGAATCGAAAAACCTGAAAGAGATGATCGCGCAGCAGGTTTCCACCATCGACTCCGCGATTGCCGACCCAGGCACTGACCCCGTCAAATTCGTTGCAGCATATCTGGAGACCTCCCGGGAGCTGATGCAGCGGCTCAGCACCATGGGCTCCTATGTGTATGGGCACATCTCCGTGAACACTCGTGATGCCATCGCCCTCAAGGCAATGAGCGAAATGCAGATTGCCATGATTCCGCTCCGGCAGGCGCAATCTCGCCTCACAGCCTGGCTCGGCGATCAGGATATCGATGCGATTGTGGCTGGCTCTGATATCGCCAGGGAGCATGAGTTCGTGCTACGGCGAGAGAAAATCGATGCCACCCATCAGATGAGCGGCGCCGAGGAGGCACTTGCCACCGAACTTACCTTGAGCGGCGGTTCAGCCTGGGGCGAGATGAAGAGCCAGGTGAGTTCGCAAATCATGGTTACGTTCGAGAAACGGCCGGGTGAAACCGTCACCATTCC